>JAUMYI010000097.1:3930-8641 GCA_030528705.1 Comamonadaceae bacterium
TGCAGGCGCTCGCGCGTGTCGCCGTGGTGGCGCCAGGGGGCGGCGCTTTGGGCCTGCAGCAGCGCCGGGCGCGGGCCCAGCCAGACGGCGGTGCTGGGCCAGTGCGCGGGATCGGGCGGCAGGGGCGGGGCCGCGGCGCTTGGCTGGTGCAGTTGCAGGTCGGCGGCCAGGGCCTGGGGCAGGCTGGGCTGCTCGGGCGTGCCCTGGCGCAGCAGCGCCAGCAGCAGCTCGCTGCGCTGCGCGCCTTGCGGGCTGTGGCCGAAGGTGTGCAGGCCGTCGCGGATTTGGGTTTCCTTGAGCTCGCACAGGTAGGCGTCGATGCGCTCGAGCACGGCATCGTCCTGGCCGGCGGCCAGGGCCTGGCCCAGGTCCAGCTCCTCGGCCAGTTGCTGCTGGCGCACGGCTTGCAGGATGTGCTGGCGCAGCGCCTTGGCGCGGCGCGCATCGACCAGCAGGGCGTCGTAGTACTCGTCGATGAGTTGCTCCAGCGCCTGCATCGGGCCGTGGCTGCCGGCCTGCGTCAGCGGCGGCGTGAGGTGGCCGATGAGCACGGCCTGGCTGCGGCGCTTGGCCTGCGCGCCCTCGCCGGGGTTGTTGACGATGAAGGGGTACAGGTGCGGCAGCGGGCCGAGGATGGCGTCGGGCCAGCAGTGCGCGCCCAGCGCCAGGCTTTTGCCGGGCAGCCATTCGAGGTTGCCGTGCGTGCCCACGTGCACCACGGCGTCGATGGCGAACACGTCGCGCAGCCAGAAGTAGAACGCCAGGTAGTGGTGCGGCGGCACGAGCTCGGCGTCGTGGTAGCCGGCCCAGTCCTGCGTGGCCTGGCCGGGCTGCGCCGGCAGGTGCGCGCGCGCGGGCTGGATGCCGATGAAGACGCGGCCCAGGCGCAGCCCGGCGATCATGAAGCGGCCCTGGCGCAGCATGGGGTCGGCCTCGGGCGGGCCCCAGCGCGCGTCGATGGCGGCGGCCATGCCCGCTGGCAGCCGCGCCAGGCGCTGGCGGTAATCGGCCAGGGCGTAGCTTTGCAGCGCCGGGCGCTGCGGCCATTGCGCCGGGTCGTTGGCAATGCCTTGCAGCAGCCGCTGCATGAGCTGCGCGCCGTCGCGCGGCAGTTGTTCGGGCGCGCCCAGCGCGTGGCCCTGGGCGCGCAGCGCCTTGAGGATGGCCAGCACGGAGGCGGGCGTGTCCAGCCCGATGCCGCTGCCGATGCGGCCCTCGCTGCCGGGGTAGTTGGCCAGCACCAGGGCGATGTTTTTCTCGGCCGCGGGCAGCTGGCGCAGGCGGCACCAGCGCGCGGCCAGCTCGGCGGTGAAGGCGATGCGCTCGGGCTCGGGCTGGTAGCCGACCACGTCGGTCTGCGTCAGCGCGCAGCGGCGCAGCAGGCCCTTGAAGCTGATGGGCCGGCCGATGATGCGCCCGTCCAGCTCGGGCAGCACGATTTGCATGGCGATGTCGCGCGGGCGCAGGCCCTGGCTGTCGCCTTGCCAGTCCTCGCGGTGGCTGCCGCTGATGAGCACTTGCAGCACGGGCGCGTCGCCGGCCAGCGGGGTGAAGGCGTCTGGCCCGCCGGCGGGCTGGGCTGCGCCGGCCTGGCCGGGGTTGAGGGCGGCAAAGGCGGTGGTGTTGAGCACCAGCTGCACCTGGTGCTGCTGGCACAGGCTGCGCAGGGCCTGCAGGCACAGCGGATCCTTGAGCGAGTCCAGCGCCAGCGCCAGCGGGTTCAGGCCCTGCTCCAGCAGCGCCAACGCCAGGGCGTCGAAGGGCCGGGTGTTGCCCGCCAGCAGGTGGGCGCGGTAGAACAGCAGCGCCACCACGGGCGCGCCGCTCCGCCAGTGGCGCTGCCAGTCGTCGATGCCGGCCACGGCGTGGGCTGGGCCCAGCTCGGCGGGCAGGTGGATGGCCAGTTGCGGCAGCGGCCGCGGCGGCGGCGGGGCCTGGCCGTGGCCCAGGCCGGCATGCGCGGCGGCGCGCAGAAAGCCCGCGGCGTTGGCTGCGCCGCCAAAGCGCAGGTATTGCCACAGCTGCTGGCAGGTGGCCGCCGGCAGGGTGCTGCGCGCCAGCAGGGCCGGGTCTTGCTGCAAATCGCCGGAGAACATGGCCAGCGCCAGGCCGCGCTGGCGCGCCAGCGCGCTGATTTGCCCGATGCCGTAGGGCCAGGTGGATTCGGAGCCGAGGTGATCGACGACGATCAGGCGCGCGTGCTGTAGCACTTCGTCCAGGTACAGATCCAGCGAGGCGTTCTGGCGCAGGTGCAGCAGGTTGGCCAAGCGCAGCGAGGGAAATTGCGCATCCTGCGCGGCCAGCTGGGCGTAGGCATCGGCCAGCAGCGCCAGCGTGGTGTCGGCGCTGCTGAGCACGACCATGTCCGCCGGGCTTTGCTCCAGGCGGGTGACGATGCCCTCGTCTTCGACGAAGCCGCCGGGGCGGGCGCTGAGCAGGTGCATGGGCGCGCCGTGCCCGTTCAGGCTGCGCTGCTGGCTGGCGCCGCAGTCTGGGCCGGGGCGGCGCTGGTCGTGGCGTCAGCGCCAGCGCTGCGCTGCGCGGCGCGCGCCTGGCGCAGCGTGTGCGCGCTTTGGCGCAGCAGGGCCTCGGTGGTGGGCCAGTCGATGCAGCCATCGGTGATGGACTGGCCGTAGGTCAGTTGTGCCGGGTCGTCGCCCAGCGGCTGGCTGCCGCCTTGCAGGTGGCTCTCGAGCATCAGCCCGATGATGGATTGGTTGCCGTGGGCGATTTGCTCGATGACGTTTTGGAACACCAGCGGCTGGCGCTGCGGGTCTTTGCTGGAGTTGGCGTGCGAGCAATCGACCACCAGGCTGGGGGTGAGGCCGCGCGCGCGCAGCGCTTGCTCGCACAGCGCGATGCTGACGCTGTCGTAGTTGGGGCCGCGGTGGCCGCCGCGCAGCACCACGTGGCCGTAGGGGTTGCCGGTGCTGCGCGTGATGGCCGTCATGCCGCTGGCGTCGATGCCCAGGAAACTGTGCGGGCGCGAGGCGCTTTCGATGGCGTTGATGGCCACCTCCAGCGAGCCGTCGGTGCCGTTCTTGAAGCCCACGGCGGTGGACAGGCCCGAGGACATTTCGCGGTGCGTCTGGCTCTCGGTGGTGCGCGCGCCGATGGCCGTCCAGCTCACCAGGTCGCCGATGTACTGCGGCGAGATCGGATCCAGCGCCTCGGTGCCCACCGGCAGGCCCAGCGCATTGATGTCCAGCAGCAGCTGGCGCGCGATGTGCAGGCCTTTTTCGATGTCGAAGGAGCCGTTGAGGTCCGGGTCGTTGATCAGGCCCTTCCAGCCCACGCTGGTGCGCGGCTTCTCGAAGTACACGCGCATGACGATGCAGAACACGTCTTGCAGCTCATCGGCCAGGGCCTTGAGGCGCCGGGCATAGTCCAGCGCGGCGGCCGTGTCGTGGATGGAGCAGGGGCCCACGACCAGCAGCACGCGCGGCTGGCGGCGCTCGAGAATGGCCTCGACGCTGTGGCGGCCCTGGGTCACGGTGGCGCGCGCGGCCTCGCTCAGGGGGTGGGCGGCCAGCAGCTCCTTGGGGCTGAGCAGGCGCGTTTGCGCGCTGATGTGGCGGTTGTTCAGGGGCGGGGTGGGGGCGGCGGTGGTCATGGCGTGCTTGCAGGGAAAGGGGCCACAGCAGGGCGGCAGGGCAAATCCAAAGGGCGGGGGCGGCCCGGGCGGGGCATCAGCTCGGAGGCAGGCGGCGATCGGGGCGCACCAGCAGGAACAGGCCCAGCGCCGTCAGCGCGCCCAGGGTGTCGGCCAGGATGTCTTTTTGCGCATCCCAGACGTCGCCTTGCGAGCCAAGGAATTCGATGCCGGCATCGCCGCCTTCGATCACGGCGTACTGCCATTCGATGATTTCGTAGGCGGCGGCCACGCTCATGATGAAGAACAGCGCGAAGAAGCAGGCCAGCGCCGGAGCGCACAGGCGCCGGCGCAGCAGCCATTCGGCCATGGGGTAGCTGTAGAAACCGATGATGAAGTGCGCCAGGCGGTCGAAGTGGTTGCGCCCCTCGCCCAGCAGCGGCGCCAGCAGGCGGTTGCCCCACTCAAAGGGCACGTTGGCGAAGGTGTAGTGCGCGCCCACCAGGTGCATGGCCATCCACAGGCTCATGAGCAAATAGGCCAGGTTGCTGAAGCGAAACCAACGCTGGCTGATTACCAGCGCCGCCAGTACGGCCAGCACTGGCAGGGCCTCGGCGTACCAGACGGCGCGCGAGGCCGGCGCAATGGCCGACCAGCAGGCCAGCAGGCCCAGCGCCACGGCCAGCAGCGGCGCAAAGGCTTGCTCCAGCGCGCTGCGCGGCTGCGGCGCGGCCGGCATGGCGCTGGCCGGCGGGCGTTGCGTGGGTGGATGTGGGGCGGGCATGGCGCTCACAGCCCCAGCAGGGCCAGCAGTTCGGCGCGCAGCTGTGCGGCATCGAGCTGCTGGCCGATGAACACCAGGCGCGTGCTGCGCGCCTGCCCGGCGGGCCAGGGGCGGTCGAAGTGGGCGTCAAAGCGCTTGCCCACGCCTTGCACCAGCAGGCGCATGGGCTTGCCGGGCACGGCCACGAAGCCTTTGATGCGCAAGATGGCGTGGCGCTGCACCAGCTCGGCCAGCGCGGCCAGCAGGGGCTCGCGCTCCAGCTCGGGCAGCTCCAGCTGCAGGGCGTCGAACTCGTCGTGGTCGTGGTCTTCGTCGTGGTCGTGGTGGCTGGGGCG
>JAUMYI010000098.1 GCA_030528705.1 Comamonadaceae bacterium
TCACCCACGCCATGCTGCGCTGGATGGCGCCTTTCCTCTCCTTCACCGCCGAGGAAGCCTGGCCCATCTTCGCCCCCGGCCAGAGCGAGAGCATCTTCATCGAGACCTTCTACGACGTGCCCGTCACCGCCGACGCCGACCAGTTGCTCACCAAGTGGAGCCGCATCCGCGCCATCCGCGACGTGGCCAACAAGGAGATCGAGAACCTGCGCGCCGCCGGCGGCATCGGCGCCTCGCTGCAAGCGGCCCTGCACATCAGCGCCCAGCCCGAAGACTACGAACTGCTGGCCAGCCTGGAGGACGACCTCAAGTACGTCTTCATCACCTCGGCCGTGCAATTGCAGCCCGGCCAACCCGGCCAGGCGCCGCAGGTGCAGGTCGCGCCCGCCTCGGGCAGCAAATGCGCCATGACCTGGCACTACAGCGACACCGTGGGCCAGGATGCCCAGCACCCCACGCTCTCGGCCCGCGCCATCAGCAACCTGTTCGGCACTGGCGAAGTGCGCCGCTTCGCCTGAACGCGGCCAGCACCGCGCATCGCCTGCCCGTGCCTGGCCGCAGCGCATCCGAACACACGGCGGCGGCCAACAGCGCGAGCCGCTGGCGCAGCGCCGGCTGGGTGCTGCTGTACCTGTCGATCTCGGCCCTGGCGCTGGCGCGCTCGCTGCCCTGGTGGGAGCCCGTCTACGCCCACACCGCCTGGTATTTCGACTACACGCAGGGCTTCGTCAAGCGCGGCCTGGCCGGCGAGTTGCTGCGGCTGGCCGGGCTTGCGCCCACGCACGGCACGCTGCGCCACATCAGCCTGGGCCTGAGCGCCGCCTTCTGGCTGGGCGCCAGCTTGCTGCTGTGGCGGCTGTACCAGCGCAGCGGGCGCCACAGTGGCATGGCCTGGCTGGCGCTGGTCTTTGCCAGCAGCTCGGCCACCTGGCAGCACTGGCTGATCGATGCCGGCCGGCTCGACCACCTGTTGCTGGCGCTGGCGCTGGCGGGCATGGCGCTGCTGGCCACCCTGCAGCGCCCGGCACTGGCCTTTGCCCTGGTGCTGCCGCTGAATCTGCTGGCGCTGCTGGTGCATGAGGCGGCGCTGCTGCTGTTCATCCCACTGCTGCTGGCCTGGTGGCGCTACCGCCAGGGCCCCGCCGCGCGCGGCTGGATTCTGGCCTGCGCCGCCCTGAGTGCGCTGGCCGCCGCGCTGATTGCCGCGCTGGGCACGCGCGAGCCGCTGGACTTTGCCGCGGACTTCGCCCGCCAGCAGGCCCGCGCCGGCGGCTGGCTGGTGGCCGAATCCTACGCCGTGCCCTACCAGGGCGGCCTGCGCCACAACGTGCAGCTGAGCCTGCAGCGCCTGGGCGATGTGCGCCAGCACTACTACCACCTGGAGCTGTTGCTGCTGTGCCTGCTGCCCCATGCCTGGCTGCTGTGGCAGGCCGGGCGGCGGCCAGCCACATCGACTCCAGCCCCTGCTCCTGCCACGGCCCCTGCCACCGCCCCCGCACCAACACGCCCCATCCAGTGGCGCAACTGGCTGCTGGCCTGCCTGGCGCCCTGCCTGCTGTATGCCGTCTCGATCGACTTCTACCGCTGGTGGGCCTGGGCGATCTGCAATCTGTACCTGGCCGCCATGCTGCTGTGCCTGTGCGATGCGCCGCTGCGCACGCGCCTGGCGCAGACCCTGGCCGGGCAGCGCGCCGTGCTGCTGTACCTGATTGCCAGCGCGCTGCTGATGGGCGGCCTGGGGCCCGACAACCCTTACCCGCTCCTCACCCTGCACACCCGCTGGGGCGAGCTTTAGCGAAAATCGCCCAGGCGCGCCAGCGGATCCTGGCGGTAGAACGCGCGCAGCAGCGCATACCACTCTGGCTGCCACTGCTGCAGCCGCTGCGGCTCGGTGAAGAAGCTCTCGGAGCTGACGGCGAAGAACTCCGCCGGATCGGTGGCCGCATAAGGATCCAGCGGCAGGCCGTCGTAGAGCGCCTGGCCCTGGGGCGAATCCGGGTCCACATCCGGGGCCATGGCTGCATCCAGCATGTCCAGCGCCCGCCCCAGGCGCCGCCAGCCGCCCATCAGCTGAGCCTGCCAGTGCGCCGGGTCAATCCCTGTACCCCCCAGATGCGGCATGCCATCGGCCACGCCATGGGCCATGTCCAGCTTGTGCGCGAACTCGTGGATGACCACGTTCATGCACTGCGCCTGCTGGCCGGGCCGGGCCTGCTCCCAGGCCAGCACCAGCGGCCCGCCCTCCCAGGCCTCGCCATAGCTGGGCTCGTCCATGGCGTGCACCACGCCGGCCGCATCGACCTGCGCATGCCGCGTCACGAACGCGCCGGGGTAGACGACGATGCCCGTCCAGCCCTCATACCACTGCGTGCCCAGGTTCAGGATTGGCAGGCATGCCTGCAAGGCAATGCCCAGCGCCATGGCGTCCGTGACCTGCAGGCCCTGCACGCCATCGAACGTCTTGCTGGCCAAAAACCAGGCGCAGTGCTGGCGCAGGCGCTGCTGCTCCTGCGCATCCAGCCCGTGCAGAAACGGCAGCGCCTCAAGCTGCTGGCGCCACAGCCCTGCGTCGATGGCCGCCTGCTTTTTCGCCACTGCCCGCGCCGAAGCGCCCTTACCCAGCAGCCAATTGAAGATTCCCATGCCTTGCTCTCAGCTTGTCGTGAAAGTGGTGATGACAGTCCGGACAGAAAAAAGGCCTTGAAGGGGCTCGCGCCCCTTCAAGGCCTGTTTCAGCCACTGGCGCCGATCAGCGACGGCCCAGCCGACCCTGGCGTGCCAGCATCAGCACCGCCAGCATCAGCAGCAGCACAGCCCATGGCGCATTGGCAGGCACCGGCACCGGGCTGGCGCTGGGCGCCCCCACAGGCGCAGGCTGCACGCTGGCGCGGTTGTTGCTCTGCACCGTATCGCTCTGGTCGCTGTCCACCGTGGCCGTGTTGCGGTAGTCCCCCGCAGGCTTGACCTTGGCATCAATCCACAGCGAGGCGCTGGCGCCATTGGCCAGGTTGCCCAGCGTCCACACGCCCGTTGCCACATCGTAGGCTGGGCTTTGCGCCGCCACGAACTCGTAGCCCGAGGGCAGCTGGTCCACCACCTTGACGCCAGTCGCATCGGCCGGCCCCAGGTTCTTCACCTCCAGCGTAAAGCGCACGGTGTCACCCACGTTGGGCGTGAGCTTGTCCACCGACTTGCTCACCTGCAAGTCCACTTTCACGTCGTTGACCTTCACCGTCGCCACCGCATTCGCACAGGTCACAGGCGTCGTCGCCGGCAGCAGGCAGATTTCGTACGGGTACTGGTAGGTGCCCGCAGGCGTGCCCGGCTTGACCGTGATGATGCCCGTGGCCGGGTCCATCTCCAGGTTCGGGTTCGGCGAGACACCCGGCTTGAGCGTCACGTTCGTGCCGATCACTGCCGGCTGGCCATTGGCCTTGTCGCCGCCATTGCCGTTGTTGTCGGCCACCACCGACGGCGTCTTGCCACCCGTGCTGGGGATCGTGCCCATGTCGTCGTCCACGGCATCGACTGCACCCTTCACCACCACCGTCGCAGTCGCAGTGTCACAGGTCGCAGGATTCGTCGCAGGCTCCAGGCAGATCGTGTACGGGAACGTGTACGTGCCCGGTACCGTGCCCGGTGCCACGGTGATGATCCCCGTAGCCGGATCCATCGTCAGCGCAGAATTCGACGGCGTGCCCGGCGTCAACGTCACGTTCGTACCAATCACTGCCGGCTGGCCATTGGCCTTGTCGCCGCCATTGCCGTTGTTGTCGGCAACCACCGATGGCGTCTTGCCGCCCGTGCTGGGAATCGTGCCCATGTCGTCGTCCACGGCCTGGACGGTCGGGTTGACCTTCACCGTGGCCTTCGCAGAGTTGCATACCGTGTCGTTCGGCGCCAGCAGGCAGATTTCGTACGGGTACTGGTAGGTGCCCGCAGGCGTGCCCGGCTTGACCGTGATGATGCCCGTGGCCGGGTCCATCTCCAGGTTCGGGTTCGGCGAGACACCCGGCTTGAGCGTCACGTTCGTGCCGATCACTGCCGGCTGGCCATTGGCCGTGTCCACGCCAGCGCCGTTGTCCACCAGCACCGACGGTGTCTTGCCACCCGTGCTGGCGATCGTGCCCATGTCGTCGTCCACGGCCTGGATGGTCGGGGTGACCTTCACCGTGGCCACCGCATTCGCGCAGGTCGCAGGATTCGTCGCAGGCAGCAGGCAGATTTCGTACGGGTACTGGTAGGTGCCCGCAGGCGTGCCCGGCTTGACCGTGATGATGCCCGTGGCCGGGTCCATCTCCAGGTTCGGGTTCGGCGAGACACCCGGCTTGAGCGTCACGTTCGTGCCGATCACTGCCGGCTGGCCATTGGCCTTGTCGCCGCCATTGCCGTTGTTGTCGGCCACCACCGATGGCGTCTTGCCGCCCGTGCTGGGAATCGTGCCCATGTCGTCGTCCACGGCCTGGATGGTCGCCTTGACCTGGATTCTGGCCACGGCATCCGCGCAGACGCTCGGAGCACTCACCAAGCAGATGCGATAGCTGTAGCTGTAGCTGCCTGGCGTGGTGCCGGCCTGCACGGTGAGCTTGCCATCGTTGCCCATGGTGATGCCGCCTTGCGCTGGCGGCGTGCCTTGCAATGCGCCAGGTGTCAACGTCACGTTCACGCCCAGCACAGCCGGCTGGCCATTGGCCAGGTCTGGGGTGCCAGCCGGGCCTTCCAGTACGGACTGGGCTGTGGTCGTGGCCTGCTCGGCAGACACTTCGCCAAAGTCATCGTCAATGGCCTGGATGGTCTGCTTAGGCGCCACCGTCGCGGTGCCCGTGTTGTTGTTCGGGTCATCTTCAAAAGTGCTGGTCGAGGCCACAGCCTGGTTCTGGTAATCGCCCGTGGCCTTGACGCGCGCGACGATGGTCATCGTGGCGCTGGCTCCTTTTGCCAGAGTGCCGACCGTCCAGTCCGGGGCGTTGTAGGCGCCCACGCTGGTATTGGCGCTGACGAAGTCATAGCCCGAAGGCAGCTGGTCTTTCACCACCGTATTGGCGGCATCGGCCGTGCCGATGTTTTCCACCGTGATGGTGAATTGCACGTTCTCGCCCACTGCAGGCTGGGGCTTGTCCACCTGCTTGCTGAGCTTCAGATTGGGTGCCACGGGCGTGTGTTCGGTGCGGCAGGCAGCCGCGCTCGGGCAGGTGGGGTTGTCATTGCCGGCAGGCACCACGCTGTTGCTCAGCGCGCCCGAGGCATCCGCATCCACTGTGACCGCGTAACGAACCTGCTGCTCGCCCACACCCAACCCCGCAGGCAGGTTGCAGGTAATCACCTGCCCCGCAACGGCGCACTCTGGGTGGGGCAGTGTGCTCGCATCCAGCGTCAGGCCCGGGCTCAGGGTATCGGTCAGCGTCAAGCCCGCCTGCGTGGGCGCGCCGGCCACTCGCACGCGCAGCGTATAGACGATTCTCTCGCCCTTGACGACCGGGCTGCCGCTGGGCGGGAAGGCCTCTTTCTGCACCGTCACCACCGACGCCAGCTCGCCAAAGTTGTAGTTCACGGCGTTGATGCCGCCAGTCAGCGGCACATTGCCCACGCTGCTGGGCAGGCTGCCCTTGGCGCTGGGCGCGCCGCCAGCACTGCCGGCGCTGGTCTGGCCATCGACGTAGCCCGCTGGCTGATCGGGCTGCACCACTTTGTACAGGCCGTTTTGCAGATTGCTGAACTGGTATTCGCCAGCGGCGTTGGTGAGGGTTTCCGGGTAAGTCACCAGGATGTCATCGCCCGCGCAGGTAGGCGGCAGGGCCGTGCCCATGTCGGTGGTGTCCACCGTGCCATTGGGGCCGACCGTGCAGGCGTACAGCACCAGCTTGTTGCTCTGGATGCCGGTCTCGCCCGCATCCACCTGGCCGTTGTCGTTGGTGTCCGCATAGACCTTGCCCGACAGGCTGTTGATGCCGCCCTGAATGCGCACGCTTTCATTGGCCAATGCGTAGATGTACTGCAAGCCACTGGGCGCCGCCTCAGGCGAATGTGCGCCCACGCTGTTGTTGTAGATGTCGCCTTGCCGGGCAATGGCCGGGTTGGTGGCAAAGTGCAGCATCACCGGATACTGCTGGCCGGCCGCCATGGTCATGCCCGCGGGCGGGTTGATGCGCACGGCCGTGGCCGATCCGATGGCGTCCGGGCAACCTGCCGTGCCAAGCTCCGTGGCCAGGCACCACTTGGTGGCCCCGCCTGGGATGGCGTTGCTGAGATCGCGCGGATTGTTATGGATTTCGCCAGGCGCGCGACTGGTGTAGTACACCGCCTCGCCATGCGCCACATCAACTTGAGTCAGCCGATAAGCGCCAGGCTGCATCACCGTGGCCGGATTGCGGCCTGTGAAGCTGCGGGCTGCATCATCTTGGCCGTCACCCTCATAAGGCAGGATGTCGATCAGATCGGGCACGTCTTCCGCCGCCACCGGCAGGTCGGAGCTGTAGGCGATGCGGTACTGGAAGTTCTGGCCCGGCTGAATGGCGCCAGCGCCGCTGGCCAAGGTCTTGCTCAGGCTGACCCGGGCTGGCACCTGCACCAGGATGTCGGTATGCGCGGCCTTGGGGCAGTTGCCATAGCCAATGGGGGCCGCGCTGCTGAACGTGCAATCGGCCTGGTCGTCATTGGCCCCGCCGCTGACGGCGGTGTAATTGCGCAAGGTACTGTTGGCCGCTGCGGTAACCGCTACCTGAGCGGAAAACTCGATGGCTTCGAGTTTGGCGCCATCGCTGTTGTCTGTGCCCAGGAACGGCGTTTTCGTACCCAAATTCCAGGTCAGGGTCGTAAAGCCCGCCGCCGGGGTGTCGGCCTGGACGACAGGCTCACGCGCAGCGCCTGCCACCGTGGCGCTGCCAGCCACATAGCTCAGGCCTGGCGGCAGGATATCGGTCACCGTATACGTCGCATCGACCTGCGGCATTTGCGTCGAGAAGCGCGGCTGCAGCACATAGCGCACCTGATCGCCAGCAGAAATCACCGGCAAGTCGTTGACATTGGTGTGGCCCTTGACGCTCTTGGTCACGCGCGAGTAGGTCAGCGAAGGCACGACCTCCAAGTGCTCGCGGTAGTTGTATTGCTCAAAGTTATAGTTGTCTGCTCGGGCTGTGGCTCGGTTGCGGATCAGCGTACCAGCGGCAATATCGGCGCCGGCCTGGCGCGTGGTCCCGGCGCCCCTACCACTCTTGACCTCGATGTCGGCCGCCCAGGTCTTGCGCAGCTTCAGGCCGCGCACAAACAGGTAGGCGCTCTGCCCAGGGGGCAACTCCTGGATATCGGCGCGCACGTAGACCAAGTCCTCGCCCACGGCCGCCAGATTGTCGTACCACTCGATATTGGAGTTGTTTTGAGCGCAATGGTGCAGCGAGCCAATGGCACCGCCGCCGCCTCCATATTCGGAGTTGCCAGGCGCTCCGTTTGTCAGCGGGTCATTGGATGAGTCGGTACTGGCGAAATAGCGGCTGCCGTTTTTGCGCTTGCCGTAATAAATGCGTGTCACCAGGCCCGCAGCAGCCTGGATCTGCGCCTCAAAGCCTGCGCCCGACACCAGCTCATTGCCCATGGAGAGATCGAATGCCGTGCGGTCAATCACCTCACAGGCCGAAATCCCCAGCAAAGGATCCGGGCCTTTGTTGACGATGCTCAGGCGCGAAGCCACGATCTGACCTGCGGCCATGTAGTTGACGTGGTGATCCCCGTCTTGGCCTGGGTCTCTGAAAGTGCCGTAAGGCGCGCCTGGACGGGAGTCCGGGGTATAGATCTTGCTCATGGTGCCGTCTGGCCGACGCACCATCTCGTAAGTGGCTTCGTCATTGCCGGTGTTGTTGCTCACGGCGCTGACACCGGCAATTGGCTGGCCACTGACCGAAGAGCCCTGGTAGCTCAGCAGCTTGATCGTGTGTTGGGCCGGTATATTGGGCGTATAGGAATTGATCGGCGTCCACAGCACCAAGGCCTTGTTGCTCACCCACCAGGCCGGATCGCTGCTGATGTCAAGGCCACCGCGCAGCAGGGTCGGGCGGCGCAGCAGGTTGGTGTCCATGCCGCTGATGGTCACGGCCAACTGGTTGCTGCCAATCGGCGCCACCGCGCAACTGCCCCCATTGGGCACGACATAGGTTTCTGTACCGTGATATGCCGCGCCCGTATCCCCTACTCTTTGGAACAGGTTGATGCTGCTGCCGTTTTCATGACTGGGCCAGCCGTTCAACGGGCTGCCGCAGGCGCTGTTAACAAAGCTACCGGAAGCGCCTCCGTGCTCGCCAGTGCCGGAGTCGTGCCAATTGTCCAACTGGGTGCTTGCGGGATAGCCAGCAATGTCCACATTGATGGTGACGTCGCCCTGCAGGCGCTCCACGCCCTTGCGCCCCCAACCGGCCGGGTGGGCGGCGCGCAAGCCGATCAACGGACGATGGAATGTGCCATCTTCGTTGTTCGGGCCGTTCTTGACGGAAAAGCCATAGGCCCTGGGGTTGCCCGAATAGCTCATTTGCACCACGGCATCGTAGAACGGTGCAGCGGTGATGTTCACGGAGCTGGCATTGCTGACCGGCTGCAAAGGAGCCGTCACCGCCGCCGAGGTCAACGTGGT
>JAUMYI010000099.1 GCA_030528705.1 Comamonadaceae bacterium
GGGCGTCGAACTCGTCGTGGTCGTGGTCTTCGTCGTGGTCGTGGTGGCTGGGGCGTGCGTCGATGTGCGCCTCGGCGGCCTTGCCCAGGCCCAGCAGCACCTGCAGCGGCAGCTGGCCTTGGCGGGCGTGCACGATCTTCACCTCGGCGGGCACTTCGGCGCGCACCAGCGCCTCGACGGCGGCCACGTCGGCGGCGGCGCTCAGGTCGGTCTTGTTGAGCACCACCAGATCGGCTGCGCCGAGCTGGTCTTCGAACAGCTCGTGCAGCGGCGATTCGTGGTCCAGGTTCGGGTCGGCCTGGCGCTGGGCATCGACGGCGCCGGGGTTGGCGGCGAATTGCCCGGCCGCTGCGGCCGGGGTGTCCACCACGGTGACCACGGCATCGACGGTGAAGGCATTGGCGATCTCCGGCCATTGGAAGGCCTGCACCAGCGGCTTGGGCAGGGCCAGGCCGCTGGTCTCGATCAGCACGGCGTCGATGTCCTGGCGGCGCGCGGCCAGTTGCTGCATCACCGGGAAGAACTCCTCCTGCACCGTGCAACACATGCAGCCATTGGCCAGCTCGTAGAGTTGGCCTTCGCGCTCGTTGCCGGCCTCGTCGCAGCCAATGCCGCAGCCCTTGAGGATGTCGCCATCGATGCCCAGCTCGCCAAACTCGTTGACGATCACGGCAATGCGCTGGCCGTTGGCGTTGTCCAGAATGTGGCGCAGCAGCGTGGTTTTGCCGCTGCCGAGAAAGCCGGTGACGATGGTGGCGGGGATTTTGGCGGTGTGCATGCGTGTGAAAAGCTCGAAATGGTCAAGGGCAGTGGCGGATCGCGGCCCTGGAGGCAGGCCCGGAGATTGGCTGCGCGCCTGCCAGGGCAGGGGCATGGCTACCGCCCTGGTCCGTCATCTGGCCAGGGCGATGGAAAAGCATGGGGGATGCGCTGCGCGGCCCACTGCGCTGCGCCGAGCGGTGCCTGGGCGCAGCCGATTATAGAGAGCGCGGAAGGGGGGCATGACGCGCCTGGCTGCGTTGGTGTGGCACGGGCCGACGCTTGTTGGAGCTTGGCGCGCGCGGCCGATCGGGACCGCAAGGCGGTGCGGGAGCAAGCCAGGCAAATGGCATCCATCCGGGCAACAAAAAACCCCTGTTGCCGGGCAACAGGGGTTTGCTGTCTGGGGTGGCTGATGGGACTCGAACCCACGACAACCAGGATCACAACCTGGGACTCTACCAACTGAGCTACAGCCACCAAATGAAAAGCGAGATTATAGGGGAAATTTCCCTCAGTTTGGCCTTGGTACGCGAATTTGCACGTCGTAGGCTTGTTTGAGCACTTCGTAGTAGGCCTCGACCTCGGCATTGCTCAGGGAGTGCGCCACTTGCAGGCGCATGCCTTCGAGCATGGTGTTGCGCGCGTCCTCGGGCTGGGCTTGGTCCAGCAGGGGGGCGATCTCCTTGATGCGGGCCAGCAAATAGCCGCCGTCAGCCTGTTCAAAGCCTTTGAGGCTGGGCAGTTCGGCCTGCGGCACGGCCAGGATGTGTTCGACGTCGCTCGGGCTCAGGCCTTGCAGGTGTTGGCGTGAAACGGTCAGGTCTTGCTCGGTGTCGATGCTGCTGGCCTCGGCCTGCCAGCGCGCCAGCGCGGCCTCGCCGGCTTGGCGTGCGAGCTTGGCCGATTCGCGCTCCACGTACAGGCGCTGCACCTGATCGCGCACCTGCTCGAAGGGCTGGACCTGCGCCTCGTGCACCTTGCTGACGCGGGCCGTGACCATTTTGTTGTTGCCGATGTCGATGACCTCGGTGTTCTCGCGCGCCTGCTTGGCCTGCTCGTTGAACAGGGCATTGAGCAGCGCAGGCGATTGCAAGGCGGCAGGGCTTGTCTCATCCGGGCGTTGGGCGATGCCCTGCGCGGTTTCGATGCGCAGGCCCAGCTCATCGACGATGGGTTGCAGGCTGTCGGGTTGCTCGTGGGCCAGATTGCGCAGCTGGTCGGCGCGTTCGATGTAGCGGTTGCGCGCCAGATTGTTTTTCACATCCTTTTCCAGGCGTTCGCGCAGTTCTTCAAAGCTGGGGATGACGGCGGGCTTGACGTCGGTGAGCTCGATGATGTGAAAGCCGTATTCCGTGGCGATCACCTCGCTGATGGCGCCCTTGTCCAGGCCGAAGACTGCGGCATCGAAATCGGCCACCATGGCGCCGCGCCCAAAAAACCCCAGGTCGCCGCCCTGGTCCTTGGAGCCTGGGTCGTCGGACTGTTCCTTGGCGATGGCCTCGAAGCGGCCAGGGTCCTGGCGCAGCTGGGCCAGCGCCGCATCGGCCTTGGCGCGCGCCTGTTCGCGCTGCTCGCTGGACATGCTGCTGTTGGTGGCAAAAAGAATGTGCCGGGCGCGGCGCTGTTCTTGCGACTGGGCGTAGGCGGGCTTGTTGTTCTCGTAGTAGTTGCGCAGTTCGTCCTCAGGCACGTCGATGCCGGCCATGAAGCTGTCCAGATCCAGCACCACGTATTCCACGTCCAGCAGCTCAGGGCGCTGGAACTGTGCCGAATGGCTGTCGTAGTAGGCTTTCAGGGCCTCATCATCAACGGCCACTTGGGCGGTGAAGTCACTGGGGTTGAAGCGTTTGATGCCCACCACGCGGCGCTGGAACAAGGCGTCGATGGCAGGCTGGGCCTGACGCGGCGTCAGCGCCGTGGAGTTTTGCACCACGCCCAGCACCTGCTGCAGGGCCAGTTGTTGGCGCACGCTGGCTTCATACATTTCCGGCGTCATGCCGTGGCGGCGCAGCAGATCGCGGTAGGCATTGGTGTCCAGGCGACCGTCGCTGCCGCGCAGTTGCATGATTTCGGGCTGGTTCTGCAGCTCCCGCGCCAATTGCGCATCGCTGATCGTGTAGTGGCGGTCGGCCACCGCCGTGGCGAAGACTGCGTCGCGCACCAAATTCTCCAGCACCAGATAACGCTGCGCGGGCGAGTCCAGCATCTCGGCGGGCAGGCTGGGGTTTTCGATGCGCATCCGGTCGGCATATTGCCGGTGGGCGTAGTCCCAGTCGCTTTGGGTGATGTCCTTGCCGGCAACGCGCGCCACGACGGGACTTCTGTTGCCCAGCATGGAGGCATCAATGCCCACCAGAACGAATGCAAAGAACACCAGTGGGAAAAACACGATCATGACCACTTTGAGGTGCTTGCGAATGAATTCAAACATGCTTGTCCAATGAGGTGTCTGTCTAAATAGACTTGGCTGAGAAGAACCAAGAGCTGCAGGTTGCGCTGGCGGCGCGCCGCGGTGCGTACCGCAGGGCCCATGGGCGAGCCCGCGCTGAATGCTGCTGGCCCCTGCAAGCCAAAGGCCGGCAAGGCAAACCGCGCATTCTATAGGAGCAAAACCCAGCAAGGCTCAGAGGGCCGGCAGGGCATCTTGCTGGCGGAATCCGGGCCAGGGCAGGGGGCGCGAGGGGCGTGCCTGATGCAGCGGCCGCTTGTCCGCATGCGCCTGCCGATGGTCAGGTGTGGTAGGGCCTGGGCAGAGGGGCCGCCTAGCATGGCTGCACCATGACGCATGCCGCATCTTTTCCCCACGCAGCCCATTCGGCCCGCTGGGCGAATGCCCGCCGCCGGCTGGGGCAGCCCGGCTTCACTATTGTGGAGTTGATGGTCGTGATGCTGTTGTTGGCCATTTTGGCCGCGCTGGCCGTGCCCAGCTTCAAGCCCCTCATTGAGAGCTGGCGCGTCAGGCAGGTGGTGGATAGCTTCTTGTCCACCATTTATCTGGCGCGCTCTGAAGCCTACAAGCATGGCGGTCGGATCGTGGTGCAAAAGCTCCCCAACCGGTCGGGTTGCAACCTGGCATCGGGCAATGCGCAGTGGGGCTGTGGCTGGCAGGTGTTCATTGATGACAATGACAACAGAGTCAGGGACTCTGGCGAGCAGATACTGCGCACGGTCACCACGCCAGGCGCGACCCAGGTGGTGGTTGCAGGCAGCGCCAACGGCGCTTTGAGCTTTGATCGCTGGGGCCAAGTTGGCGGGCTGGGGGCCTTGGGGATTTCGGTGTTTCCTGGCTCAGCTGACGCAAGCTCGGCGGCGACCCGCCGTATTTGCGTCAGCGCTGGCGGGCGCATCAGAACCGTCCAGGGCAACACTTGCTAAAGCACAAGCTCTTGCGCCGCTATTGGCGCGCTCGGTTGGCTGGCCCACGCGGGCAGGCATGCAGTCCTGATGCAGAATGGCGCGTTGCCGACTCGAACCTTGCCAAGCTGCCGTGCGCTTTGATCTGATCACTTTGTTTCCTGAGCTGATTGCCCCTTATCTGGAGCATGGCGTGAACCGGCGCGCAACGCAGCGGGCGGGAGTGCAGGTGCAGTTTTGGAATCCGCGTGATTTTTCCGAAGGCGGCTATCGGCGCATCGACGATCGGCCCTTTGGCGGCGGGCCTGGCATGGTCATGCTGGCCGAGCCGCTGGCGCGTTGCATGGATGCCATCCGCCAAGCGCGTGGCGAGCCCCAAGGGCCATCGCAGGGGCCGGGGGCTGTGGGCGCAGCAGTGCTGGCGCAGCGCGCGCCCTTGGTTTTCTTTACCCCCGCAGGGCGGCCATTACGCCATGCCACGGTGGCCGAGTTTGCCGCCGGCGCCCGTGGTGCAGTGCTGCTGTGCGGGCGCTATGAAGGGGTCGACCAGCGCTTTATCGATGCCTATGTCGATGCCCAGCTGAGCCTGGGCGATTTCGTGCTCTCTGGCGGGGAGGTGGCTGCAGCGGCATTTCTGGACGCCGTGCTGCGCCTGCAGCCAGAGGTGCTCAATGATGCCCAAAGCCATGTGCAGGACAGTTTTCACCCCGAGCTCGATGGCCTGCTGGATTGCCCGCACTACACGCGACCGGTGATTTGGCGTGAGCAAGCCGTGCCCGAGGTGTTGCTTAGTGGAGATCACGCGCGCATTGCCCGCTGGCGGCGCCAGCAAAGCCTGCTGCTCAGCGCCCGCTTGCGCCCGGATCTGTTGAAACAGGCCCGCTTTGAAGGCCGGCTGAGCCAGGGCGACGAGCAGTGGTTGAAGGCCGGAGGTGAGTGAGGGCCAGTGTGCGAGAACGTTTGAAGTGATCAATGCTACAATCGCCTGTTTTGATCCTCTACCTGGTCACTTCATCATCACTATCGCTGCTGCCTGTGTTTGCACAGGCTTGCGCGGCTCAATCAACCAACCTCAAGCCAGGCACGATCGAGAAGGACTGACATGAACCTGATCCAAACGCTGGAAGCCGAAGAAATTGCGCGGCTGAACAAACAAATTCCTGATTTCTCCCCTGGCGACACCGTGGTTGTCAGCGTCAATGTGGTGGAAGGCAATCGCAAGCGCCTGCAGGCGTACGAAGGGGTCGTCATTGCCAAGCGCAATCGTGGCCTGAACAGCAGCTTCACCGTGCGCAAAATCTCCAGTGGTGAAGGTGTGGAGCGTACTTTCCAGACATACAGCCCATTGATCGCCAGCATCCAGGTCAAGCGCCGCGGCGATGTGCGCCGTGCCAAGCTCTATTACCTGCGTGAGCGCAGCGGCAAATCTGCACGAATCAAGGAAAAGCTGCCTTCGCGCGTCAAGGCCAACGAAGCAGCGTAACTGCTGTGGTCATGTAAAAACAGCAGCTGAAAAGCTGCTGTTTTTACGTATAGGCACTTCGTTATAGGCACTTTTTTCTATAGGGCCTCTTTGCCGTATGCTTGCGACACCTGCTCGGTGTGAACTGCCGCAGCTCCCCAATGCGTGGGAGATGCGGCAGTTTCGCATGGCGGTGCGCACGTCGCGCCGAGATCAGGCTATGGCAATGGGGTGTCTGCATGAATGCTAAGAATCCCCCGGGGCCTGCCCTGCCGTCGCTCGCGCCTGCTGCAACTGCGGTGCGCATCCAACTGCCCAAGGGGTTCAGGCCCCAGGATGTGCCGGTGCTGGCAGTGGACCACGCACTGCCCAAAGTGCCGGATGCTGCGCAGACGATCGCCGCCATGCGCGAGCGTTTTGAGCGTCAGCCGGTCTGGGTGCCTGAATGGGTTCGGGAGTCACCCCTGCTGGCTGGAAGTGAGAGCGCGCCGATTCAGGCCGCGGTGCTGATCCCCATCGTGGCGCGTACTGAGCCCACGGTGCTGCTGACACGGCGCTCTGCGCAGCTCAAGACCCATTCAGGTCAAATCGCGTTTCCAGGCGGGCGCATTGATCCTCAGGATGCGGATGCCGTGGCAGCGGCCCTGCGCGAGGCCCAGGAGGAAGTGGCCTTGTCAGCGCAATGGGTCGAGGTGATCGGGCAGCTGCCCGCTTACGTCACGGGCACGGGCTTTCGCGTGGTGCCGGTCGTTGGCGTCATTGCGCCCGATTTGCCGCTGCGGGCCAACCCGCATGAAGTCGATGAGATTTTCGAAGTGCCCCTGCGCTTTGTGCTTGATCCGGCCAACCACCGCCACCACGCCTACACGCTGGGAGCAGTGCAGCGCAAGTGGCTGTCCATGCCCTACATGGCGCAGGGGCGCGAGTATTTCATCTGGGGCGTGACGGCCAGCATCTTGCGCAACTTCTACCGTTTCATGCAGGCGCCTTGACGCTGATTGCGGCCTGGCCCCAAAAGCTGGCGCACTGGCTGAAACGCAGCAGGGGCTGCCGCCGATATACTGCCGCGCCCATTCCAATCTTGTATTTGCATGAACCTGCTTGCTTTCGACACCAGTACCGACATGTTGTCCATCGCTGTGCAAGTGGGGGATGAGGTGCGGCAAGTGCAGCAGGCAGGGGGGGCGCAATCGTCCAAAACGCTGCTGCCCCAAGTGCTGGAGCTGTTGCGCCAGGCAGGGCTGGAATTGGCGCAGCTCCATGCCATCGTGTACGGCTGCGGGCCAGGCGCTTTCACTGGCTTGCGCACCAGCTGTGCAGCCGCGCAGGGTTTGGCCTGGGGCAGTGGCGTGCCCACCTTGCCGGTGGACTCCCTTCAAGCGATCGCCGAGCAGGCCCGGGCCGAGCATGGCGCCGAGCGTGTCATGGCCGTGCTCGACGCGCGCATGCAAGAAGTCTATGCCGCGCCCTACCGCTGGCATGCCGCCGGGCCGGGGCAGGGCGGCGCTGGCCATTGGCAGCGCGAGGCCGACATCCTTGCCGTGCCCCCACACACATTGCAACTGCCACCAGGCTATGTGTTGGCAGGCAATGCCTTGGCGGTTTACCCCGAAGCATTTGTGCACCAGACGGCTGCGCACTACCACGCCCGGCCTACAGCGCAGGCGATGCTGCGCCTGGCCCCTGTGCTGATGGCCCGCCATGGCCTGCAAACGGCCATGGAGGTCGCGCCGCTGTACATCCGAAACAAAGTGGCACAAACCACGCAGGAGCGCCTGCAGGCACGCCAGCGCGAGCAATCCTGATGGGATGAAAGCCTTGGCTTGCGCCTCAATCGTGACAAGCCCATGAGCACCGGGCAGCATGATTGAGCGCCTGAGCGTAACAATTACCAAATATTGACACTTCAAATAAATCCAACCGAATGTGTTTTGTTAATTTTTTGATTCCAGTAAAAATTTGGTGCTGGGATATTTTCAAAACTTTGTTTCATTTCGATTTTTAACTATTAATTGACATTAATTCTTGTATTTTGCATCGTTCATTACAATTGGTCGCACTAAAATCCGAATCAGGTTAAATAGTCAGACGTGCCAACGCTGCGCTGGCCGTCCAATCAGCTGAGGAGGGACTGATTCATGACAAACGAAGCAAAGCATGGGGGTGCTGTGCGTCTGATGGGGCTGAAGCGGATGGTGCCTATGGTGGCTGCGGCAGCTGCACTGGCGGGCTGTTTGGGTGAGGAGATTCCAAAGTGCGATGCGACGTCGGCGCTACAGCGGGTGGAAGGGATGCTCAATGAAACCTTTGCGCAGAACGCGTTTGGTAAGGAGCTGCAAGCTGGCGTGCGCTATGAACTGCGCCAGGTTCGACAAATAGAACACCATTCCAGCGGACGCTATACCTGCCAGGCCATTGTGGCCATGCATGGCAAAGAGTCGCAAAAGGCCTATGAGGCCGACATTTTCTACACCATTTTGGCGCGTGGCAGCGGTTTTGAAGTCAGTGTCAATGGCCTGGATGCCGTGGTGTTGGGCGCTGCCCGCGCCAAGGGGCAAGGCATACTGTGAATTGGGCGCTTGGCGCCGTATGCTCTTTGCTTTGGCAACCGCTGCCTGCGGCAGGCGGCGCAAGCGTAAGTGTTGAGAGCCCTGCAAAGCCTGCAAACTTTGTTTGCGGGCTTTTTGCTGTGGGCTTTCTGTGGCAAGGGGGGCAGCCCAAGCATCCTCCTTTTCCAAGTCAGGCCCGCACTGCCTGCCTGCGCGCTGTTTAATCTTACTGTGTCATAAATAAGATAATGCACTCATAGTGATTGCTGGTCACAG
>JAUMYI010000100.1 GCA_030528705.1 Comamonadaceae bacterium
GCGCCGCCGGGCGGCTGCTCGCCGGTGCGGTGGATGCGGTATTGCGCCAATGGCCTGCCGTGTTGCAGGTGCTCATCGACGATGTGGGCGATGGCGTCTTCGTCGAGCCGGCCGTACCAGATGCCCTCCGGATAGACGATCAGCAGCGGGCCGTGGTTACAGGGGTATTGGCAGCTGGTCTGCAGCGCCATGACGCCGCGTTGCAGCTTGCCGCAGGCGCGCAGCCGTTCGGTCAGCTGCGGCCACAGCGCCGCCGCGCCCAGTGCGGTGCAGCGCGGGCCCAGACACAGCAGCGCGTGGCGCTGGTGCGGCGGGATGGTGGACCAGGCCGCCGGGTCGTGCTGCCATCGCTCGGGCGTGGTCTGGGTGACGTCGGGCAGAGCCTGGGCCTGGGCGATCTGGCGCGCCAACAGCTCGGGCAGGGCCGGCTGCTGCCAGATGCCGGGCGCGAAGACGATGGGCGGCAGCGCCGCCAGGGCCTCTGGCGCACTGGCCTGCTGGTGGCGCCAGCGCCGGGCGACTTTTTCCAGCCAGCGCAGCAAGGCGTTTTCGCCCGGCAGGAGCAGCGGCAGCACGATGATCTGGCGGCAGGGCAGGCATTGCGTCAGGGCTTCGGGCAGCGATGGGCTGGCGCGGTCGGCAAAGGCGATGGCGATGCGGGCGCCAGGCAGCTGCGCGCGCAATTGCTCGGCCAGGGCCTGGAGCTGCTCGCGCGCGGCCGCGCCGCTGCCGCCACGGCCGAGCACGACAACGCCCAGCGGGCGCGGCTCATGGTTGGTGACGCTAGGGCTCTGGGCCTCGGCCTGCGGCTCAGCATTGGTCGGGGACATGGGCGGGCGGTTCTGTGCGTTCATCGAATGGGGCGCTGGGCAAGGCATCGGGCAGGAATTCGATCAGCGGCTTGCCGGTGCGCGGGTTGGGCCGCACCTGGGCGGGCACGCCATAGACGCGGGCGATGGTGGCCGCGTCCAGCACCTGCTCGGGCCGGCCCTGGGCGGCGATGGCGCCGCCTTGCAGCAGGTAGATGCGGTCGCAGTAGTGCGCAGCCAATTGCAGGTCGTGCAGCGCCGCCAGGGTGCTCAGCCGCAGGCTGCGCAGCAGGTTCATGAGCTCGAACTGGTGGCGCACGTCCAGGTGGTTGGTAGGTTCGTCCAGCACCAGCAGGCGCGGCTGCTGGGCCAGCGCGCGCGCCAGCAGCACGCGCTGCTGTTCGCCGCCGGAGAGGGTGTCAAAGCGCCGCTGCGCCAGCGCCTGGGCGCCCACGCGCGCCAGGGCCTGGGCCACGATCTGCAGGTCCTGGGCGCTGTCGCGCGCCAGCGGGCGCTGGTGCGGGATGCGGCCCATGAGCACCACTTCGTGCACGCTCAGCGCAAAGGGCTGGCTGCCGTGCTGCGCCAGCACGGCCATGGTCTGGGCGGCGCGGCGCGGCGTTTGCTGCCAGAGGTCGCAGCCGCCCAGCAGCACCTGGCCGCTGCTGGGCGGCAGGGTGCGGTAGATCATGCGCAGCAGCGTGGATTTGCCGCTGCCGTTGGGGCCGAGCAGGCCGACCATCTCGCCGCTGTGCACCCGCAGGCTGACCTCGCGCACGATGTGGCGCGCGGCGGCCTGCCAGCTCAGGCGCTGGGCGTTCAGCTCCATGGCGCCTCCTGAGCGCGGCGGCCATCGCGCTGCAGCATCCAGACGAAGAAGGGCCCGCCCAGCAGCGCAGTGATGACGCCGGCGGGCACTTCAGTAGGGGCAAAGGCCAGGCGCGCAAAGGCATCGACCCAGATGAGAAACAGCGCGCCCAGCAGCGCCGCCACGGGCAGCACGCGGCGGTGCTCGGCGCCCACGAGCATGCGCGTGATGTGCGGCACGACCAGGCCGACAAAGCCGATCGGGCCGCTGACGGCCACCATCACGCCAGTCAGCAGCGAGACGGCCACGAACAGCCGGCGCCGCAGCGCCGTGGTGTCGATGCCCAGCGTGGCCGCCGTTTCGTCGCCGGTGAGCAAGGCGTTCAGGGCCTTGGCCTGCAGCGCCAGCCAGAGCGTGCCCAGCAGCAGCACCAGGCTGGGCAAGCCCAGCTCGTGCCATTGCGTGCCCGCCAGGCTGCCCAGCGTCCAGGCCATGATGGCGCCGGCCAGGTCGCGCTGGTCGGAGGTCAGCACGATCAGGCTGCTCAGGCCGGCCAGGCAGTAGCCGATGGCCACGCCGCCGAGCACCAGCCGCGTGGCCGAGAGCCGCCCTTGGGCATGGGCCAGCGCGTACACGGCCACGCAGGCGGCCAGCGCGCCGCCGAAAGCGCCCAGCGGCAGCGCCAGGCCGCCGGCCGCGCCCAGCAAGCCCAGCGCCAGCACACCCACCGCGCCCAGCGAGGCGCCTGAGGACAGGCCCAGCAGATAGGGATCGGCCAGCGGGTTGCGCACCATGGCCTGCATGCTCACGCCGACCACGGCCAGGCCGGCGCCGACCACGCCAGCCAGCAGCACGCGCGGCATGCGCAGCTGCCAGACGATTTGCCGCTGCGCCTCGCTCCAGGCGCCGCTCGGCAGCTCCAGGCCCAGCGCGCGGCCCATTTCGTGCGCGGCGATGGCCCAGGCATCGGGCGCGGCAATGGGCACCGGGCCGAGCGTGACGGCCAGCGTCAGCGAGACGGGCAGCAGCGCGGCCAGCAACAGCAGCCAGCGGCTCCAGGCGCGGGGGCGAAAGTGGTGCAGGGGCATGGCGGGGGGCTTCTCAGCGCGGGGAGCGCAAAGTGCATGACACGCTCTAGAACCGCTGCGGGTGCAGCGCCTGGGCCAGGGTGCGCACGCGCGCGACGTTGCGCGGCCCGGGCGTGGCCTCGGCGTAGTCGAGCACGATGAAGCGTTTGTGGCGGATGGCCGTGACGTGCTGCAACTCGGGCTTGGCCAGCAGAAAGTCGATCTTGCCCTGGGCATCGGGCTGGTCGTAGTCGATGATGACGATCCAGTCCGGGTTGCGCTGCACCACGTCCTCCCAATTGGCCTTGGGCCAGTTGGCCGGGATGTCGGCAAACAGGTTGCGCCCGCCGGCGGCCTCGATCATGGCGTGGGGCATGCCGTAGCGACCGGCAGTCTGCGGCACGTCCTGGCCGCTGTCGTAGACGAACACCAGCGGGCGCTGCGCCACGCCCTGCACGGCCGCGACGGTGGCGGCCAGCTCCTGGCGCTGGGCCTGCACCAGCGCCTGGGCCTGGGCCTCGATGCGAAAGATGCGCCCCAGGTTGAGCATGTCGGCAAAGGTGTCCTCCAGCGAGACGCGCTCGCGCGCGACCTTGCGGATGCACGATTCGGTGAGCACGTAGCTGGCAATGCCCAGCTCGGCCAGCAGCTGCGGCGTGACGCCGCCATCGCGAAAGCCGTAGCTCCAGCCGCCGAAGACGAAATCGGCCTCGGCGGCAACGATGCGCTCCAGGTTCATGCCGCGCGGCGAGAGGTTGGGCACCTGCGCCAGCGCGGCCTGGAACTGGGGCGCCACGCGCTTGCTGTCGCGCAGGCCGCTGTAGCCCACCAGGCGATCGCCCAGACCGAGGAACAAAAACATCTCGGTGAGGTTGACGTCGTGCGTCACGGCGCGCTGCGGCACCTTGTCGTAGGTCACGCTCTGGCCACAGACTGGCACGCTCACCGGCGCCACGGCCGGCGGCGCGGCATTGGCCTGCGCGCCGCCTTGCGTTTGGCCCTGTGTCTTGCGCTGTGTTGTGCGCTGTGCGTCGCCCTGCGCCTGGCCATCTTGCTGGCCGCAGGCAGCCAGCGCCAGCGCGCCCAGCAGCGCCAAAGTGCGCGCGGCGCGCCAGGCGCTGGCCGGCCCCGGCCCTGGAGCCTGGCGCTGCATCAGAACATCCATTCGGCCGTCAGATCAAAGCGGCGCCCGCCGCCGAGGATGGCCTGCGAGCCGGAGATGGCGCGATTGGTGTATTGCTTGTCGGCCAGGTTGCGCGCCTGCAAGCGCACGGTCGCGCCGGGCCGCAGCTGCCAGGCCAGCGCGGCATCCCAGACGGTGTGGCCGGGCGTGCGCACGGTGTTGGTGTTGTTGGCAAAGCGCGCGCCCACGTAGCGCGCCCCCAGCGAGAGCTGCCAATCGCCCTGCCATTGCCCCAGCCGCAGATGGCTCCACAGGTTGGCGTTTTGGCGCGGCACGTTGGCCGGCCGATTGCCGCTCAGATCGTCGCCATTGGGGGCGCGCAGCTCGTCAAAGCGCGCATCCACCCAAGCCCAGTTGCCCTCCAGGCGCCAGCGCGGGTGCGGCCGCAGCACGGCCTGCAGCTCCAGGCCCTTGGCGCTTTGCCGCCCGCCCTGCACCGACAGGCGCGGGTTGTTGGCATCGCGCGTGATGATGTCCTTCTTCTCGATGCGGTAGGCCGCCGCCGTCCACTCGCCCAGGCCCTGGCCGAACTGCTGCTTCAGGCCCACTTCCAGCTGGCGCGCCGTGCTGAGCTTGAAGTCGCGGCTGGCCAGGTTCAGCGTCAGCATGCTGGTGATGGGGTCATGCCCTTGCGAGAACTGGCCGTACAGGCTAGTGCCGGCGCCAAGCTGGTGCGTCAGGCCCAGGCGCCAGGCCGTGCCGCCCAGGGTCTTGTCAAACGGCGTGCCGCGCACGCGCTCATGGCGCGAATAGCGCGAGACGTCGCGGCGCAGCCCGGCCAGCACCAGCCAGCGCGGCTGCAGCTGCCAGGCGTCCTCCAGGTAGAAGGCGTGGGCCGTGGTGCGGGTGTCGAACTTGGGCAGCGTGGGGTCGGGGCTGTGCCAGAGGCCATGCTGCGGCCAGCGCGCCGGCACCGTGGAGCTGCCGCCATAGGGCGCGTTGTTGGTGTGCGTGAAGTCGGTGCGTGAGACCTCCCAGCCGACCACGGCGCGGTGCGCGCCCAGCTCCAAAGTGGCCTCCAAGCGGTTGCCCAGCTGGCCCATGTCGTGGAGGATTTCCAGGTAGTCGCTGCGCGCCACCGTGTCCGTCTGCGGCTCGTAGCTGTAGCTCTCGATGTTCTTCCAGTGGCGGTGCGCGCCGAAGCGGTACAGCTCGTTGCGCAGCGTCAGCCAGTCCTGGGCCTGCCATTGCGCGCGGGCGCGCAGGCGGCGGTCCTCATAGCGCACGATGCTGTCCTCGCTGTTGTAGTTGCGCTGCTGCAGGCCGGGCACGATGCGCCCATCCTGCACCGGGCTGCCGAAGTAACGCTCGGGCTTGCTCAGGCCCAGGTCGGCCAGCAGCTCAACCTGCCAGCGCGCATCGGGCTGCCAGCGCAGCGTGCTCATCAGCTTGCCGCCGCTGCTGCGGCCCAGCTCGCGCTGGCCCGTGGCGCGGTGGCCGTACACGTCCAGGCGGTAGCTGAACTGCTCGCCCAACGGGCCGGTGGCGCCCAGGCCGGCGCGCACCGCGCCATGCTGGCCCGCGCCCAGCAGCAGCTCCTGGCCGGGCGTGCGGCTGGGCTGCTTGCGCACCGCGTTGACCGTGCCGCCCACGGTGCCGCCGCCATAGACGGTGGCGGCAGGGCCGCGCAGCACCTCGATGCGCTCATAGCCCCAGCTGTCGCTGGGGTAGTTCACCGTGCCCGAGGCCACGCCCAGGCGCAGGCCATCCTCGGCCACGCCCACGCTGTTGACGCCACTGAAACCGCGCGTGGTGAAGGACATGCCGCCATTGCCTGGCGCGCCCTGCGGCGTCATGCCCGGCGTGCGCGCCACGATGTCGGCCAGCTCATGGTCGCCGCGCTGGCGCCAACTCTGCTCGTCCTGCGTGGCCAGGCTGGCCGGCAGCTGCTGGGCGCTCAGGCCGGTGCGGCTGCCCGATTGCGAAGGCTGGGCCAGGCCCAGGGCGCTGGCGGCTGGCTGGCCCTGCACCTCGACGGTGGGCAGGGCCTGCTGGGCCCAGGCCGCGCAGCAGGCGCTGCCCAGCACGGCAGCGGCGACCAGGCGGGCGCGCCCGTGCGCGCTGCGCCCCCCGAGGGTCGGCCAGAGAGACAAAAGGGAAAACGGTGTGTGGGTGCGATCGATCATGACAAAGCCAGAGCAGCAAACCGTCTGCCTCGCATGCCGCACGCCGCCAGGCGCTGCCGCGACCGCCACCGGGGGCGCAGGGCGCAAATCCGCGCGCCGCTGGTCGCCGTCTGGCTGGCCGCCCTTGCAGGGCCTGTCTGAGCGCCTCGGCTGCATCCCCGCAGACGGTGGGTGGGCGCAATGCCCCGCGCCATCCCACGGACGGGCGGCACGGGGCGCTTGGAACCTGCGCAAAAATCTGCCCGGCGGGCAAAGCTTTGGACAGGCTCTCACAGGCCGGTATCCGGGCTTGCAAGCGTGCGCGCCCTGCATGACACAGCACACAGGGGCGCATTGCCTGGGCCAGGCCTTCCCAACGCCTTCGCACACCGCAGGATGCGGCCACGCAGGGCGCCAGTGGCTGGCCCGCCCACCCTTGCAAGGGCGGCGGGCCGCGGCAACCGCGGCAGGCCTGAAAGGCCAGCCGCAGACTCTAAAACCAGACAATGGCAGACAAGCCAGAAGCGCACTTGGCACAGCCAAGGCGGGCGGCTTGCCCACGGTCACTTGCTGACCGTTGCGGGGGCAGCCAGGGCTTTGCACCCTGTTCCCGTTTAACCGGCGCGCTCACGCGCGTCGGCACCTGTTGGATTCGCCCTGCCATGCAGGGCGGGCGCGAGTATAGCCGCAGCGCCTGCCTGGCTCAGCCGCCCAGTCCCCTATGAAACGCGCTCAGCGCCTGTTCAAAGTCTCGACGCGAGCGGGCAAAGCCTTTGCACAGGCTTTCAGAACTGCGCCAGCAGATCGGCCCAATCGGCCCTGCGCCCAGCATTCAGAAAGCGTTGCGGATCCTGCTGCTGGCCGTTGTGCAGCACCTCGAAATGCAGGTGTGCGCCGGTGGAGCGCCCGGTGCTGCCAACCTCGGCGATGGTCTCGCCACGGCGCACCACGTCGCCGCGCTGCGCCAGCAGTTTGGAGGCATGGGCATAGCGGGTCACCAAGCCATTGCCGTGGTCAATCTCCAGCAGGTTGCCATAGGCGTGGTGGTATTCGTGCGTGATGACGATGCCGCCTGCAGCGGCCAGGATCGGCGTGCCCTCGGGCGCCTGGAAATCCAGCCCCATGTGCTGGGCCTTGCGCCCGTTGAAAGGGTCGATGCGCAGGCCAAAGCCCGAGCCCACCACGCGCCCGGGCACAGGCGCCTGGGTGGGGATCATGCGCTGGGCCAGAAAGCGGGAAAACAGCTGCGCCTCCACCGCCATGAGGAAATCATCCTGCGCCGTCAACCGCGCATCCAGCAGCTGCAACAGCTGGCGCAGCTCCTGGGCCTGCAGCGGCACCTCGCCCACCAGCGGGCCGCCCGCACCGCCATCGAAAGCGCCCAGCAGCGCCGCCGGAGCGGCTGGCTCGGGCGCAGGCAGGCCAGCCAAACCGGCCACGCGCTCGGACAGCCCCTGCAACTGCAGCAGCCGGGCCTGCATCTGGCCCAGCTGGCGCGCCATGTCGTCGATGTTCTGGCGCATCAGCGCCCGCTCGGCGGCAAAAGCCTCACTGGCCTGGCTGGCCACACCAAGAAAGCGATCAATGCTGCCAGCCTGCTCGCGCCAACTGCCCTTGTGCAACTGGTGCTGCAGCAACAACAAGCCGGCAGCCCCGGCCAACAGCAATGCGGCCAAGCCCAGCGCCAGCGCAGTCAGCGAGAAATTCAGGCAGTAACTGCGCCGCAAACGGGCGTCGGTAATAATCAATTGCATGGGTGCAAACCGCCAAAAACCAAGCCAAGCCAGGCCGCAACGCCTGGCTGCGGCATGCCTGCCCGGCAAGCAAGGGAATCACGAAAACGGGGAGGCCATGCCTGAGCCGCCCGCCCTGCCCCCCCGGCATGAAGCCCAGGCCGCAGGCCAGCGCGTGGCGGGCACGCACATCGGCGCTCTGGTGCAACGCTCCCCGCTGCTGGCCCAATTGACGCAGCAGGCCGAGCTGTCACGCCGCCTGCTGCAATGCATCGCGCCCCATCTGCCCACGGCGCTGCGCACAGCCGTGCAGGCCGGGCCGGTGCTGGGCCATGAATGGTGCCTGATTGTGCCAAACCCGGCCGCCGCCGCCAAACTGCGCCACCTCAGCCCGCTACTGCTCGACGCACTGGCCCAACCGCAGCCAGCCTCACAAGAGGGCCTGCCCCGCATTGAAACCATCCGCGTGCGCGTCAGCAAATTGCCCGCGCCCGATGC
>JAUMYI010000101.1 GCA_030528705.1 Comamonadaceae bacterium
ACCCAACACTCACAAACGCTGGGCCGAGAACTCGATGGTCGGCGGCTCAATGGCCGCGTCGCGCGCCACCGACATCAAAATGCCCAGCGCCAGCCCCAGCGTCACCATGGCCGTGCCGCCATAGCTGATGAAGGGCAGCGGCACGCCCACCACGGGCAGGATGCCCATCACCATGCCCATGTTGACGAAGGCGTAGGTGAAGAAAATCATTGCCACGGCCGCGGCCATCAGGCGGCCAAACAGCGTCTTGGCGCGCAGGGCGATCCACAGCGCGCGGTAGATCAAAAACAAAAAACCCAGCAGCAGCGCCAGCGTGCCCAGCAGGCCGAACTCCTCGGCAAAGGCGGCGTAGATGAAGTCGGTGGTGCGCTCGGGGATGAATTCCAGATGGGTTTGCGTGCCGGCCATGAAGCCTTTGCCCCACAGGCCGCCCGAGCCGATGGCGATCATGCCCTGGATAATGTGAAAGCCTTTGCCCAGCGGGTCGTTGTACGGGTCCAGCAGCGTGCAGACGCGGGTTTTCTGGTAGTCGTGCAGCACCACCCAGTCCACGCCGTCCTGGCACAGGTAAGGCTCGAAGCCGATGATGGCCGCCACGCCCAGCAGCGCCAGCAGCACCGGCGGCAGCACCAGCTTCCAAGGCAGGCCGGCAAAGAAGATCACTGCCAGCCCGGCACCCAGCACCAGCAGGGCCGTGCCCAGGTCGGGCTGGCGCAGGATCAGCCCCACGGGCAGGGCCAACAGCGCCGCGGCGACGACGAAGTCCGTGGCGCGCAGCGGCGTGGGGCGCAGCTGGAACCACCAGGCCAGCATCAGCGGCGCGGCGATCTTCATGATCTCGCTGGGCTGGATCACCACGCCCACGTTGAGCCAGCGCTGCGCACCCTTGCGCGCAATGCCGAAGAACTCCACGCCCAGCAGCAGCAGCAGCCCAGCCAGATACAAGGGCACGGCCAGCGCCATCAGCCGCTGGGGCGGCATTTGCGCCAGCACGAACAAAATCGCCGCCGCCAACGCCATGTTGCGCGCGTGGTCGCCAAAGCGCGCGCCGTGGTCGAAGCCGGCCGAATACATGGCGATCAACCCCAGCGCCGCCAAAAACAAAATGGCGGCAATCAGCCAGCCATCGAAGCGTTGGAACACGCCCAGAAAATGGTGGTGCCAGGGAGTTTTGTTCAGGGTCACAACAGCCATTGCCGTATTATCGCCAGCCGCCCGGCGCAGCCCGGCCGCCAAGACACTGCAAACAAGCCTGCCATGAGCCACCCGCGCCGCAGCGCCCGCGCCCATCTGGGCGCGCGCGCCATCCACGCCGTCCTGCTGGATCTGGACGGCACCCTGATCGACACGCTGGACGAATTCGAGCTGGCCCTGGCCCACATGCTGCGCAGCCTGCAGCTGCCGCCCACCACGCGCGCCACCATTGCGCGCACCATCGGCAAGGGCTCGGAGCACCTGGTGCGCAGCATCCTGGCCGACGCCCTGGCCCAGGCCGGCCTGCCGCATGACGCGCAGGCCGTGGCGCAGCGTTTTGACGAGGCCATGCGGCTGTATTTCATCGGCTATGACAATGCCGGCCACCGGCATGCCAAGGTCTACCCTGGGGTGCGCGAAGGGCTGCAGGCCCTGCAGGCCCTGGGCCTGCCGCTGGCGGTGGTCACCAACAAGCCCATGCGCCTGGCCCGCCCGCTGCTGGACGCCACCGGCCTGGCCGGGCAGATCGAGTTTTTGTATGCCGGCGACAGCTTCGCGCGGCGCAAGCCCGACCCCTACCCGCTGCTGCAGGCTTGCGCGCGCCTGGGCCAGACGCCGCAGCAGGTGCTGATGATCGGCGACTCGGCCAACGACGCCGCCGCCGCGCGCGCGGCCGGCTGCGCCATCGCCTTGCTGCGCTACGGCTTCAACCACGGCGAGCCGATCGAGCAGGTCGGCGCCGATGGCCATTTCGACTCCATCGCGGAAATTGCCGCGCACTTGGCCACTGCCCCCGCATGAACGCATGAATACCAGCGCCACTCCACCCTCATCACCAGCACTGCCGCCGGCCAGCGCCTTGCCCACGCTACTGGTGCCGGGCCTGGCCTGCTCGCCCGCCCTGTTCGCCCCGCAGCTGCCCACGCTGTGGCGCCACGGCCCGGTGACGCTGGCGCAGACCACCGAGCACGACAGCCTGGCCGAGATGGCCCGCGCCATCCTGCGCGATGCGCCGCCGCGCTTCGCGCTCATGGGCCTGTCCATGGGCGGCTACATCGCCTTCGAAATCCTGCGCCAAGCGCCGCAGCGGGTCGCTGCGCTGGCCATCCTCGACTCCTCGGCGCGCGCCGACACGGAGGAGGCCCGCGCGCTGCGCCTGCGCGTGATGGAGCTGGCCCGCCAGGACAAGCTGGCCCTGGCCATCGAGCTGAACTTCCCGCGCTCCGTGCATGCCAGCCGCGCCAGCGATGAGGCGCTGCGCACCGTGGTGCAGGCCATGGCGCAGGACACTGGCGTGGCCGCCTACCTGCGCCAGCAAACGGCCATCATGCAACGCTGCGACTCGCGCCCTGACCTGGCGCAAATCCGCTGCCCCAGCCTGGTGCTGGTTGGCGCCGAGGATCAACTCACCCCGCCACCCCTGGCCGAAGAAATCCACGCCGCGCTGCTGGCCGGCGACCAGGCGCGCCAAGCCAGCGGCGAGGCTGCCCCAGCGCCGCTGCGGCAACTGCACATCGTGCCGCAATGCGGCCACCTCAGCACCCTGGAGCAACCGGCGCTGGTGGCGCAAATCCTCGATCGCTGGCTGCTGGCGCTGCGCAGCCAGGCTTGAGTCCTCCGCGCCGCGCGCCGCGTCTCTCTCGGCCCCTTTCACGCCCTTTCACGCCCTTTCACGTCCTTGCACGCCCATACAGCGCACATGGAATAATGCGCGCCCCACCGCTTTTGGAGAGAGCACAGCAATGATGAAACGGCGAACCCTTCTGGCCTCCAGCGCCGCCTGGCTGGCCGTCACTGGCGCGGCCAGTCCGCTGGCGGCCCTGCATGCCGCGCCGCGCAGCGCCGCCATGGACAAGGCCGACAAATCCAGCATCACCATCGGCATGGTGCTGGAGCCGCCGGGGCTGGACCCCACCGTCAGCGCCGCCTCCGCCGTCAGCGAAGTGACGCTCTACAACATCTACGAGACGCTGACCAAGATCAACCCCGATGGCAGCGTGGCCCCGCTGCTGGCCGAAAGCTGGGAGGTCTCGCCCGATCTACAAACCTACACCTTCCGCCTGCGCCGCGATGCCCAGTTCCACAACGGCCAGCCCTTCAACGCCGCAGCCGTCAAGTTCAGCTTCGATCGCGCCAAGGCGGAAAAAAGCACCAACAAGGACAAAGCGCGCTTTGCCAAGCTCAGCACCGAGGTGGTGGACGAATACACCGTGCGCATCCGCAACGAGGTGATCGAGCCCGATCTGCTGTTCGTGCTCGGCCAGGCCACGGCCATCATCGTCGAGCCCCAGAGCGTGGCCAAGAACGCCAGCGCCCCCGTCGGCACCGGCCCCTACCGGCTGGCACGCTGGAATCGTGGCGCGACGCTGACCTTGCAACGCTGGGACGATTCGCCACGCGCCGCGCAGCTGCCCATCAAGACGGCCACCTTCCGCTTCATCGCCGACCCCGCGGCCCACGTGGCCAGCCTGCTGGCCGGCGATGTGGACTGCTTCCCGCGCGTGACGCAGCGCGGCGTGGCGCAGTTCCAGTCCGACCCCAGGTTCCAGGTGCTGGTCAGCGGCTCGCGCGCCAAGACCATCCTGTCCATCAACCACCGCCGCAAGCCGCTGGGCGACGTGCGCGTGCGCCGCGCCATCGCCGCGGCCATCGACCGGCGCCAGGTCATCGAAGGCGCCGCCAGCGGCTACGGCGTGCCCATCGGCAGCCATTACGTGCCCGGCGCCTTCGGCTACGTGGACACCACCGGCATCAACCCCTACGACCCGGACAAGGCCGTGGCCCTGCTCAAGGAAGCCGGCGTCAAGACGCCGCTGAAGCTGCGCATGACGCTGCCGCCCACGCCCTATGCGCGCCAGGGCGGCATCGTCATCGCCGCCATGCTGGCCAAGGTCGGCATCCAGGCCCAGCTGGAAAACGTCGAATGGGCGCAATGGCTGCGCAACACCATGGGCCAGCACCAGTTCGACCTGACGCTGATCTCGCACGTCGAGCCGCTGGATCTGGGCAACTACGCCAACCCGGACTACTACTGGGGCTACGACTCCCAGGCCTTCCGCGACATCTGGGAGCAAACCCGCAGCGCCACCCAGCCGGCCGAGCGCGCGCGCCTGCTCGGCCAGGCCCAGCGCCTGCTGGCCGAGGACTGCGTCAACGCCTTCCTCTACCAGCCGCAATGGGTCACCGTGGCGCACAAGGACGTGCGCGGCCTGTGGCGCGACATGCCCATCTTCGTCAACGATCTGTCGGCGCTGCGCTGGAGCTGAAAGCCATAGCCGGCAACCGGGCTGGCAGAATGGCGCCGCATCACAACCACTGAGGAGGAATCACCATGGCCCATCTGCCCCCCCGCGCCGCCGCCCTGGCAGCCCTGGCGCTGGCCTGCGCCGTCGGCCTGCCGGCCAGCGCGCAAGAGGTCTACCGCAGCAAAAGCGCCAGCGGCAGCACGCTCTACACCGACAAACCGCCAGCGGCTGGCGCCCCAGCCCTCTCGGGCAAGAGCAGCGCCCAAGTGGCCGAAGGCAGCAGCAGCCCGGCCAGCGGTGGCCTGCAAGCGGCCATGCGCCGCTACCCCGTCTCCTTGTATGTCATGCCCAATTGCCCGGCCTGCAACAACGGGCGCAAGTGGCTGCAAGAGCGCGGCATTCCGTTTCAGGAATACAGCATCAAAACGCCCGAGGACCAGCAAACCGCAGCGCGCCTGGGCATTGAATCGCTGCCCCAATTGCACATTGGCCGCCAAACGCTCGATGGCTTCAGCGCCTCGCAATGGGCCCAGTACCTGGATGCTGCCGGCTACCCGGCCAAATCCGAGCTGCCCGCCGACTACAGCGCCCCCGCGCCCCGGCCGCTGAGCAGCACGGCCCCCCAAGACCCGCCCGCCACCGCCCCCAGCAGCGGCTCGGACGGCAGCAACGCCCCGCCGGGCTTTCGTTTTTGAGGGCAGGCCCTGAACTGCGCAAGGCAGCGCCCCATCACCGCGGCGGCCGGTGCCAATAGCGCCGGTTGGCCTCGCGCTCGCAGCGCAGCTGCTGCGGCGCGCTGGACTGCCACAGCGCCGCGCCGCAATCGGCCGTATTCACGAAGTGCACGCCCTGCTGGCGGTAGCGCGCCACCACCTCCGGGTGCGGGTGGCCGAAACGGTTGCGGTAACCGGCCTGTGCCACGGCAAAGCGCGGCGCCACGCTGGCAATGAAGGGCGCTGACGAGGAGCTGCGGCTGCCGTGGTGCGGCACCTGCAGCCAATCGGCGCGCAGCTGCGCGCCCAGGGCCAGGCGCAGCGCCTGCTCCTGCAGGCGGCCAATGTCGCCCGTCAACAAGGCGCTGGCCCCATCGCTGGCCGTGATGCGCAGCACGCAACTGCTGGCATTGCGCTCCAGCCAGCGCGCCCCAGGCTGGGGATGCACGAACGCCAGCGTCACGCCGTCCCACTGCCATTGCAGGCCCGCCTGGCACGGCTTGGCCTGCTGCGCCACACTGGCCAGCCCTGCCGGCCAGAGCGCCAGCGGCATGGCCGGCGCATACAACTGCGCCACATCAAACGCCGCCAGCACGCTGCGCGCGCCGCCCACGTGGTCGCTATCGCCATGGCTGAGCACCAGCGCATCGGGCCGCAGGCCCTGGGCCTGCAGCAAGGGCACCACCACGCTGTGCCCGGCATCGCGCCCGCCGCCGTAGCTGGGCCCCGCGTCGTAGAGCAGCGTGTGCCGCCTTGTCTGCACCAGCAAGGCCCCGCCCTGCCCCACATCCAGCGCCAGCAGGCGGAAATGCCCCCAGGGCACAGGCGGCGCTCGCCAAGCCAGCACCAGCAGCAGCCAGATCAAGCCCTGCAGGCGCAGCCAAGCCGGCCAGCGCCCCACCGCCAGCCAAGCGCCGGCCAGGCCCAGCAGCGCCCAGTGCCACGGCAGCTTGGGGGCATGCCATTGGGCCTGGGACCAACTGGCCAGCCATTGCAGGCCCTGCAGCAGCTGCACCATCAGCCAAGCAGCGGCCGCCAGCGGCGCAGACCACCATGCCGCCAGCAAGCTGCCCAGCATGGCCAAGGGCACGATGAGCACAGTCACCAGGGGCACGGCCAGCAAATTGGCCAGCAGGCCCAGCCAGCTGAGCTGGCCAAACAGGCCCAACGTCAGCGGCGCCAGCACCAGCGACAGGCGCCATTGCATTTGCCATAGCTGGCGCAGCCGCCCAGCCAGCGCCAGGCCCCAGCGGCGCAGCAGATCGCCCTGCGCGCCTGCCCTGGCGCTGCCCACGCCATCGCCCTGCCCCGGCAACACCAACAGCACCGCCACGGCCACGAAGCTCAACCAGAACCCGGCCTGCTGCAAAGCCCAGGGGTCGTACAGCAGCACGGCCAGCGCCGCCAGGCCCAGCGTGGCATGCCAGGGCCAGAGCAGGCCGGCGCTGCGCAGCAGCACCCAGATGCCCAGCATGCAAATCGTGCGCTGCGCCGGCAATTGCCAGCCACTGAACAGCGCATAGCAGGCCGCCAGCAGCCACCCGCCCCACAGGCTGGCCACGGGCGCCGGCACGGCGTGCATCAGCCCAGGCCAGCAACGCCACAACCACCCCACCACACCTATGGCCAGCCAGGCGAACATGGTGATGTGCAGCCCGGAGATGGCCATCAAATGCGCCACCCCAGTGCTGCGAAACACCTGCCAATCGCCCTGCTCGATGGCGCGCTGATCGCCCGTCACCAAAGCCGCCAGCACCCCGGTGCTGCGCTGCCACAGCGCCGGGCTTTGCCCCTGGGCCAGGGCCTGGGCATCGGGCGCTGCATCGGCTGCTGCACCGGCCCAGGCCGGCGGCGGCAAGGCCACGATGCGATCGCGCACCGCCTGCCGCCAGCGCTGCAGGCGGTAACGGCCCGAATCGCCCAGCCAGCGCGCACCATCTGCCCCAGCCTGCTGGCGCACGCTGGCCGTGGCCTGCACGCCCTGCAGCCACAGCCATTGCTCGTAATCGAACAGCAGCGGATTGCGCAGCCCGCTGGGCGCGCGCACGCGCAGCGGCAATTGCCAGCGATCGCCGGCCCGGAGCTGCGGCGGCCATGGGGTCAAGGCCTGCGCCGCCGCGCCCTGCGGTGCATCCCGCCAGGCCCCGGCCCTGGCCTGCGATGGCGCATACCAGGCCACCTCCAGGGGCTGCACCAGCGCCAGCGCCTGGCCATCGGCGCGGCGCGCTGACTCGGGCTGAAAGCGAAAGCGCAACACATCAGCCTGCGGGCGCGGCAGGGCCGACACCACCCCGGTGACCTCCAGCTCCAGGCCATCCCACTGCGGAGGCAAAGCCCCCTGGGCATGCCATGCCGCGCGCAGCCCCACCCAGCCAAAGCCCAGCACGCCCGCCGCCAAAGCGCACAGCACCATACCAGCGATGCCCTTGCGCCCCTTGCGCACCAGGCGCCACCAAGCAGCCCACAGCGCCAGCGCCGCCAGCAGCAGCGCCAAATAAGCCCCCCAGTGCCACAACCCAGGCTGCCGCATCTGCAAGGCCAGCCCGGCAATGCCCGCGCCCAGCCAGACCCAGGCAGAACATGCGCCACAACGGGCCGGCTCAGCGCCCGCCAAGCCTGCGCGCCAGGCTGCCATAGCCTGCAACGCTTTGCCGTGAAAGCCATTCACACGCACTGTCATGGGCCGCCAGACGCTGCGCGACATGCCTTCTGCCCCATGACTGCCCAGGGCCTGGCGCAACGCCAGCCCCCGGCTGCAACAGCCCAAGCAAGCCATGGTGCATGCCGTATCATTTCGCCCGCTTCAGCCCCCTCCTTCTTGCTGCTGCATCCATCGCCTCAATGCCCCAAGTCTGCGCCACGGCGCGACCAGGGCCGCTAGGGGTTGTTGAGATTGAGCGTTGCTGCGGTGTTTTCGGTCAAAACTCCACAGCTGCCGCGTTGAAAACGCTTGCAAGGTGCTCAATCTTGCGCGCGTTTTCGCCTTGCATCTGTGGCTTGCGCCTCGAAAAACCGCTTCGCAAACCCAATCTCAACAACCCCTA
>JAUMYI010000102.1 GCA_030528705.1 Comamonadaceae bacterium
GGGCTGAGGGCGGCACATGCAGCGTGTACGATGCCGCACCCAATGCCCGCCTCTTTTTGACCGCATGCGTATGCCCTCCCCCCTCCCCCTCCTTCACCGCCGACAGCCGCGCCGGCTGCTCGTCTGCGCCCTGGCTGCGGCGCTGCTGGGCGCTGCCCCCGGCCTGCAGGCCCAAAGCCTGCTGGAGATGGTGCAACAGGCCAGCGGCTACGACGCGCAGTGGCGCGCCGCGCTGGCGCACAAGCAAGCCGCCGAGCGCCGCAGCGACCAGGCCCGCGCCGCGCTGCTGCCCCAAGTTGGCGTGGGGGCGGAGCTGGCGCGCAGCCACACCCGGGTGCAGCCGCTGGGCCTGCGCCACGACGGCACGACGCGCACCGTCGCGCTGCAAGCCGCCCAGCCCCTGTACCGCCCGGCCGATCGGCTGACGCTGGCGCAAAGCAAGCTGGCCATCGAGGACGCGGCGCACCAGCTCGACGCCAGCGCCCAGGACCTGATCGTGCGCGTCGCCCAGGCCTACTTCGACGTGCTGAGCGCGCAAGACACCCTGGCCGTGGTGCGCGCGCAAAAAGCCGCCGTGCAAGAGCAACTTCGACGTGGGCAACGCCACCATCACCGACACCCGCGAAGCCCAGGCCCGCTTCGACCTGATCCACGCGCAGGAAATCGCCGCCGAGAACAGCCTGCAAGTGCGCCGCCTGGCGCTGGACCAGACCGTGGGCCAGCACGGCACCCGCCCCTGGCCGCTGAAACTGCCAACCAATCTGCTGGCCGCCCTCGCCCCCATCGACAACGCAGCCAGCGCAGCCGCCGGCCCCGATCAGCGCAACCAGGCGCGGCCCGCCGCCAGCCTGCAAGACTGGGTTGCCCGCGCCGAACAACACCAGCCGCAGATCCGCCGCGCGCGCCTGGCGCTGGAGCAGGCCCGGCTGGAAACCGACAAGGCCAAGACCGGCCACCTGCCCACCATCAACCTCAGCGCGCGCCTGGCCCAGGCGCACAACCCCAACGGCACGCCAGCGGCCCCGCACCCCGGCACGCGCAACCAGCAAGCCAGCATCGGCGTGGCACTGAACATGCCGCTGTTTGCCGGCTTTGCCGTGCAAAACCGCGTCAAGGAAACGCTGGCGCTGCAAGAGCAGGCCCGCGCCCAGCTCGACCAAGCCCAGCGCCAAACCGTGCAGGCCACGCGCGAAGCCTTCTTCGGCCTGCAATCGGGCCTGAGCCAGGTGCAGGCGCTGCAAGCGGCCGAGGCCTCCAGCCTCAGCGCGCTGCAGGCCAACCAACTGGGCTATCAGGTTGGCGTGCGCATCAACATCGACGTGCTCAATGCCCAAAGCCAGCTCTACCAGACCCGGCGCGAGCTGGCCCAGGCGCGCTACGGCGTGCTGATGGCGCAACTGCGCTTGGCCCAGGCCAGCGGCACGCTGGGGCTGGATGCCGTGCGCCGCATCAACGCCCTGCTCGCGCCCCCGGCAGATGCGCCCGCTACGGCAACTCAGCCCGCAGCCAACGCCGCGCCAGCCGCCACGGCGCGCGGCGCGGCTGTTGCGCCCTGAAACACTTGCCCGGGCGCAGCGCCCCAGGCGCTGGCGGCGGCGCATTACCATTGCGCTTCGTTCATCCCGTCACGAAAGGAGATCGCATGTCCCTGATCCGCACCTTGGCCTCGGCCTGCTCCATCAGTGCCTGCCTGCTGCTCGCTGGCGCACCGGCCCACGTGGCCGCCCAGTCCGCAGGCATTGCCGTCTGTGACGACGGCAGCCAGGACCGCCAGGCCTGCCGCCGCGAATTCGGCGCCGCCCGCCAAAAGGCCCCGCAAGACCCGAACGAGGACTTCAGCAACAACGCCCTGCAACGCTGCATGGCCCACAAGGATCTGGACGCCCGCCAGGCCTGCGAAGAGCGCGTGCGCGGCCAGCATGCCGAGCACCAGGGCAGCGTGCTCGGCGGCGGCATGCTGTATGAGCATCGCGCCACGCGCGTCGGCCCCGCGCAGCAGTAAGCGCCTGTTCTTGGAAGCGGTTTCAAGAGCTTGCTCAAAGGCACGCCCGCAAGGACGTGCCTTGCATTTCGCCCCCCGCCATCCCACACCCCCAACACCCGCATGGACTCCAAACTTCTCGAACTGCTGGTCTGCCCCGTCACCAAGGGCCCGCTGCGCCTGGATCGCGAGCGCCACGAACTGCTCTCGCGCAGCGCGCGCCTGGCCTATCCCATCCGCGACGGCATCCCCATCCTGCTGGAAAACGAAGCCCGCCCGCTCAGCGACGACGAGCTGGCCGCCGCATGAGCAAGGCCCGCGCCGCCGCGCGCCCGGCCGCGCCGGCCTTCACCGTGCTGATCCCGGCGCGCATGGCCAGCAACCGCCTGCCCGACAAGCCGCTGGCCGACATCGGCGGCCTGCCCATGGTGGTGCGCGTGGCCTTGCAGGCGCGGCAAAGCCAGGCCCAGGCCGTGGTCGTCGCCGCCGATGACCCGCGCATCGCCCAGGCCTGCGCCGCGCACGGCATCGACTGCCTGCCCACCCGCCACGACCATGCCAGCGGCAGCGACCGTCTGGCCGAGGCCGTGCAGGCCCTGCAACTGCCCGACGAGGCGCTGGTCGTCAACGTGCAAGGCGATGAGCCCTTCATCCCGCCCGCGCTGATCGACGCCGTGGCCCTGGCCCTGGCCCAGGCTGGCCCAGACACCGTGATGGGCACGGCCGCGCACGCCATCGACAACGCGCAGGACTTTCTCAACCCCAACGTCGTCAAGCTGGTGCTGGATGCGCGCGGGCGCGCGCAGTATTTCAGCCGCGCGCCCATCCCCCACTACCGCGACGCCCAGCAGGCCCACTGGTGGGCCGATGCCGCGCAGCCCCACAGCCCCGCTGCGCGGCTGCATGCGCCGCTGCGCCACATCGGCATCTACAGCTACCGCGCCGGCTTTCTCAAAGCCTTTCCGCAACTGCCCCCAGCCCCCACGGAACACACCGAGGCGCTGGAGCAGTTGCGCGTGCTCTGGCATGGCCACGCCATTGCCGTGCATTTGGCCCAGCAGGCCCCGCCGCCGGGCGTGGACACCCCTGAGGACCTGGAGCGCGCCCGGCGCCACGCCGCAACCCAAGAACACTGAGAACCTGTTCCAAATCTTGGCGCGGACAACGAATAACCCTGCACGGCCCTGGGCCGTGTCGCCTTCCTGCGGGCCCAAGGCCTGCCCACGCGCATAATGCGCGGCTTCGCCCGGCGCGATTAGCCAATCGCCGATTGCACCAGGCCATCGCATCTTTCTATCTCAGAGCCTGTTCAAGGTCTCGGCACGAGCAGGGATTTTGAACAGGCTCTACTGGGTTGGCACCGCAGCGGCAGCGCACACACTGCCGCCTGCCCTGCACTTTTGCACTTCTCTTGCACCTGCCGCCTGCGCGCGCAGTCTGCAAGCCCGCCAGAAACAGCCCCCTGACCTGCCCCGCCGCCTGTTTGTGCAGCCCCCTGCTGCCCCTGGCAACGCGGCAGCGTCTGCGTCGTCGGATGGAGAGGTTTTTTCACCCCATCCGCGTGCCTGCACGCCTGTTTGATTTTTTGCAACAGGTTCAAGCCCGCAATCCCAATCGGGCTTGCGGTTGGCATCGGCTGTTTTACCCCAGGCCTTTCCAAGGCCGCTCGACCCATGTCCTCCTCCTATTCTTTGCCCAGCGCCCCTGCGCAGCCCAAGGCCCACACTGCGGCCACCCCGACACCAGCCCCTGCTGCTGACAGCGTCAATCCATTCGCCCAGCTGGGTCTGGACGACGCGCTGGTACAGGCCGCCGCCCAGATGGGCTACGCCAGCCCCACCCCCGTGCAGCAGCGCGCCATCCCGCTGGCCTTGCCGTGCGCGCCGCAAGCCGGCAGCCCTTTCACCGATTTGATGGTCTCCAGCCAGACTGGCAGCGGCAAGACTGCCGCCTTCTTGCTGCCGGTGCTGCACACCCTGATCCAGGCCCACGCCGCGCGCAAGGCCGCCGCCCAGGCCGCCTTCGATGCGCAAGTCGCCCAGGCCCTGGCCCAGGGCCTGCCGCCGCCCAAGAAGCCCAAGCGCAAAAACCCGCTACAGCGCCGCTTCGAGCCCGTGCACCCCGGCGCGCTGGTGCTGTGCCCGACGCGCGAGCTGGCCATGCAGGTGGCGCGCGAAGCCATTGCGCTGTTGCAGTTCTGCCGCGGCGTGCGCATCGCCAGCGTCATCGGCGGCCTGCCCTACCCCAAGCAAATCGCCCAGCTGCAAAACGCCGACTTGGTCGTGGCCACGCCGGGCCGCCTGCTGGATTTGCAGCGCAGCGGCCAGTTGCTGCTCGATCGGGTGCAGTTTCTGGTCGTCGATGAGGCCGACCGCATGCTGGATCTGGGCTTTGCCGAAGACCTCGAAGCCATCCACCGCCTGACCGAGCAGCGCCAGCAAACCATGATGTTCAGCGCCACCTTCGCGCCGCGCATCCAGCAACTGGGCATGCGCGTCATGCACGACGGCGGCCAGCACGTGCAGCGCCTGGAGATCGCCACCGCGCAGCAAAAGCACGTCAACATCGCGCAAAAACTCTTCTGGGCCGACGACGAGGCGCACAAGCGCGCCTTGCTCGACGCTTGGCTGCGCGACCCGCAGATCGAGCAGGCCATCGTCTTTGCCAGCACCCAGCTCGAATGCGATGCGCTGGCCCAGGATCTGCAGCAGGCCGGCTTCAGCGCCGTGGCGCTGCACGGCGCGCTGCACCAGGGCCTGCGCAACCGCCGCCTGGCGGCGCTGCGCGACGGGCGCGTGCAAATCCTCGTGGCCACCGACGTGGCCGCGCGCGGCATTGACGTGCCCGGCATCAGCCACGTCTTCAACTACGGCCTGCCCATGAAGGCCGAGGACTACACGCACCGCATCGGCCGCACCGGCCGCGCCGGCCGCAACGGCCTGGCCATCAGCTTCGCGCAATGGCGCGACCGCCGCCGCATCCACGACATCGAACAATTCACGCGCCAGCCATTTGCCGTCGGCACCCTGCCCGGGCTGGAGCCGCGCCAGCGTTTCCCAGCCTGGAGCGCCGCTCCACAAGGCCGAGGCAAGCCCGGCGGCAAAGGCGGCGCTCCTGGCCGCAATGCCGCACGCCATGCGCGCCCGGCCCGCCCCAACACCCATGGCGCAGCCGGCAACGGCTGGGCCAGCCGCAGCGGCAAGCCGCGCAGGCCCGGCTATGCCGCGGCCCCAACCGCCCCAGCCCCCCACCACCGCAGCGAGCGCAACAGCGCGCGCCACGGCGCGGGCAGCGTCAAGCCCAACCAGCGCCACGCGGCCAAAGTGCGGCAACGCGGTTGATGCCTTTGCCTGAAAAGGCCATGTCCAACGCACAACCAACCGGCCTGATGGCCGGTTTTTCTTTGCGCTCTGGGGGGGACGCCCCATTCATCAATGTGAATCAATCTTGTTTGCAGTTTTGTTGTCTACAATGGCGGCCCCATGCGCCTGTCTGGCGCAGCCCTTTGGCCTGTGGGCTTGCTGACAGCCTGCCCGGCACAGGCCCGCCTCTCTTCCCTTCCCAGCCGCTCGATGCCCCATCGCGCCCTTCCCACATCCGCGCCCGCTCAGGATGCTCCGGCCGCGCAGCCTGTCCGCTGCGCCGTGAAGAAGAGTCTGGCCTGGTGGCGGCGCTGCTCTGCGCTGATGGCGCGCGTGCTCGCTGCCATCGTTGGCGGCTATGCGCTGGCGGCGCTGGCCTGCGTCGCGGCGGCGGCCCTGCCCATGCCCAAGACCGAGGGCGTCATCACCGGCATGCTGCTGAGCTTTTTGGTCTATGCCAGTGCCGTGGTCTGGGTGTTTGCCGCGCGCTCGGCGCTGCGCGCCTGGGGCGGCCTGCTGGCCGCAGCTCTGCCGCTGTTGGCGCTGGCCTGGCTGGTGTGGCAAAGGGCGCAGGCATGAGCGCGCCCGCCGCCGCGCACCCTGGCGCGCCTGCGCCGCCTGAGCAAGACACGGCGGCTGGCCAGCAGCAGGCCCGCAAAGCCCCAGCCGCCGCGCCGCGCGGGCTGCGCCAAAGCATGGCCGATTTGCACACCTGGGCCGGGCTGTTGGTGGGCTGGGTGCTCTACGCCATGTTTCTCACCGGCACGGTGAGCTACTTCCGCGAGGAGATTTCGCTGTACCTGCGCCCCGAGCTGCAAGCGGTCGGGGTAGCCGGACTGGCCGGGGCCGCCGCCGCGCCCACGCCGGGCCAGACGGCGCAACTGGTGCTCGATGCCGTGCTGGCGCGCGCGCCGGGCACGCCGCAGGTGGGCATCACCCTGCCCACAGCGCGCAACCCAGGCGCCTCTGCCTATTGGATGCCCGCCGATGGCCAGCGCGGCAACTGGGGCAATGCGGTATTCGATGCCCTCGGCCAATCTCAGTCGTTGCGCGCGAGCGAAGGCGGCGATTTCTTCTACGGCTTTCACTTCAACCTGCATTACCTGCCCACCCTCTGGGGCCGCTGGATCGCTGGTTTTTGCGCCATGTTCATGCTGGTGGCCAGCATCAGCGGCGTGATCACGCACAAGAAAATCTTTGCCGATTTCTTCACCTTCCGCTGGGGCAAGGGCCAGCGCAGTTGGCTCGATGCGCACAACGGCCTGTCGGTGCTGGGCCTGCCCTTTCATTTCATGATCACCTACAGCGGCCTGGTGATGCTGATGGCGATGTACATGCCCTGGGGCGAGCAACTGGCGCTGAACGCGCAGCAGCGCGCCCAGGCCATGCAAAGCTTCAGCGCCTGGCGCCCGCCAGCGGCGCCACAGCCCGGTGCCGCCGCCGTGCCCACGGTGCCGCTGGCGCCCTTGGTGGCCCAGGCGCAGCAGCATTGGGCTGGCCAAGGCCAGGATGGCGCTTTGGCCCGCCACCTGGTGGGGCAAGTGCTGGTGAACAACCCGGGCCAAGCCAGCGCCCGCATCATCGTCTCGCGCAGCGCAGCGGGGCGCATCTCCGATCACCCGCGCTATCTGGTGTTCGACGGCAGCAATGGGCAACTATTGGAAAGCCACGACAGCGCCGCCCCGGCAGCGCAGACGCGCGGCGTGCTCTACGGCCTGCACATGGGCCGCTTTGCCGATGGCACGCTGCGCTGGCTGTACTTCCTCACCAGCCTGGCAGGCACGGCGATGGTCGGCAGCGGGCTGGTGCTGTGGACCGTCACGCGCCGCGCGCGCCTGGCCGCTCCAGCGCAGCCGCACTTGGGCTTTGCCCTGGTCGAGCGGCTGAACATCGCTGCCATTGCCGGCCTGAGCGTGGCCATGGCCGGCTTTTTCTGGCTCAACCGTCTGCTGCCGCTGGGGCTGGCGCAGCGCGCCCAGTGGGAAATCCACGGCTTTTTCATCCTCTGGGCGCTGGCGCTGCTCTATGCCTGCCTGCGCCCGGCCAAGCGCGCCTGGGTCGAGCTGCTGGCCTTGGCCGCTGCGCTGCTGGCGCTGCTGCCGCCACTGAGCGCCCTGAGCACCGAGCGCCATCTGCTGCGCAGCCTGATGCAAGGCGACTGGGTTTTTGCCGGCTTCGAGCTGGCGCTGCTGGCCTTTGCCGCGCTGCACGCCCAGTTGGCTTGGCGCACGGCGCGCCACCAGCCCCGCAGCGCGGCGCGCAAGCTGGCAGGCCGACAGCCCGGCCCGATAGCAAGCCGCGCCGCTGCAGGCAAGGCCAGCGCAAGCGCGGCGGCCCGGAGCGCCCAGGCATGAGCCATGCGCAGGTTTTTCTCACCAGCCTGCTGGGCTTTGCCTGCCTGGCGCTGGCCATGCCCCGCCACCAGCTCGATGCCCTGGGCCAGGAGCTGCCCGCCCGCGCCAGCCGCACGCTGCGCGGCATCGGCGCGCTGGCCCTGTTGGCGGCATTGGCGCTGGCCGTGCGCGGCATGGGCTGGGGCCTGGGCCTGGTGGGCTACGGCGGCCACACCAGCGCGGCAGCAGGTGCTGTATTCATCGCACTGCTGCTCTGGCAACGCCTGCGCCCAGCGCGCTGACAGCGATTCTTCTCACTTTTCTTCACTACTAAGGAAACACTTCCATGAAACTGTCCCCTCGCCTCCTCGCCGCCGCCGCTGCGGCCACCATGGCCGCCACTCTGGCCGGCTGCGCCCACCAGGCCCAGGCCCCGGATGCCGCCAAGCCCAGCCAGCCAACCC
>JAUMYI010000103.1 GCA_030528705.1 Comamonadaceae bacterium
GCCAGTACGGCGGCTTCGGTGATGCCGTAGAGGCAGGCGGTGGCCGCGGACAGGCTGCGATTGGGGATGTCGGCGGCGTCCCAGTCCTTCTGGTCGTAGTTGCGTGCGCGCCAGTTGACGCCGTATTGCCGAGCCAGCAGTTTGTAGGTTTCGCGTACGCGGGCGCCTTCGATGCCGCGCAATTGCTCCACGCTGCGGCGTTGCGGCGCCGGCTCGCCAAAGCGCAGCGCATACATCTTGCGCACCACTTTCAGGCGCAGCTCATCATCCAGCGCCAGCTTGGCCTGATACAGCAGCCGGTCGGCGCGGGCGCCACCGGGCTGGCCGCTGGCATACAGGCGCACGCCCGATTCCCCCACCCAGACCAGCAGTGTGCCAACGACGGCGGCCAGATGCGCGGCGGCATGCGATACCCGCGTGCCCGGCTCCAGCATGATGCAGGCCACCGAGCCAACCGGGATGTGGGTGCGCACGCCGTTTTTGTCGATGACGACGAAGGCGCCATCGAGCACGTCGATTTGGCCGTACTGGATGAAAATCATCGAGATGCGGTCTTTCATCGGCAACGGCTTGAGGGGCGGCAGCAGTGGGCTGGGCATGGTGAAGACTCAAATCCGGGTCAGACTCAACAGCCCGCAGCCAAAAGCCTTGCCGGGGCCGATGCCGGCAACCAGGGCGGCCTTGAGCCGATCGGCATCCGTGACCTGTAAAACACCCTCGTAGCATGCGCGTTGCAGACTGAGTACCGCCGCTTGCTTGCGGGGCTTCAAAACCTCACTGTGGGTGACGATGGCTGCTTCCAGCGTAAATCCATGGGATTGACCTTGCCGTTGAAGCCAGGCCAATTGGGCGTCGTCCCCCACCAGCCCGATGCGTTTGCCGGCTCGTGTGACGGTCGGATTGGCGAACAGGCGAAAGCGGCAACGCTGCCTGGCAGGAAACAATCGTTCCGGCGACAGGGCTTTGGTTTCAGGGGGCGTTTTCAGGTAGCGCGGCAGGGCTTGCAACAGGCTCCAGTCGGCACTGTGCTCGGACTGCACCAGTACGACAGGTGGACTGTTCCATGCTGCTTGCGGCTCCACACGCCAGAGAAAGCGCGGCACGTCCTGCGCATCACTCTGCACGAAGGCGCGCACCAAGGTGCGGTGCAGCTCGTAGGGGTTGCCCAAATCACGGCGTACCTGGGCACTGCGAGTGTCAAGCAATAGCCGAGTCAGGTACATGCAGCCCTCCTGCAGACAACATCAGGGATTTCACAAAGCGCGGACCGAAGCGCCGCTCGGAGAATGGCGCAATCGGCTGATCAAGGCGTACTGCGCCTTCCGCTGCATCTTCCAGCAGCAGGCGCCGGGACACAGGCGGCGCTTCGCCTGTCAGCAGGCTAGGCCAGTCGCGCAATGCCCGCACCAGATCAGACTCCACCAGGCCGTCGGGAATATGCACAGGCACCGATGGCACAAAGCTCTTGCGCCCCAGGGCCAATGGCCAAACTGGCTGGCGCAATGCGAGGTGAATGGTTTCCAGCAAGGCGCGATCGCCCGCCAGACCCACCAGAAATACGGCATCGGACAGGTAATAGCGTGGGCTGACCACAGTACGCCCCATGTCCACTTTGCCTGTGGCCAGCAACACGCCGGTGGCTGTTTGGTAATCGCGCATCGGCACGCCTTCGCGATCCACGCGCACGCCCATGCGCAAGGCGGCCAAGTCATCAATAGGCTCGTTGCGGTCACGCCCCAAGGCCGCGCAAACCAGCCCGAGCACGCCAGACTTGGACGGCTCCAGTTGCGTGTCGCGCTCGTCGAAGCGGCTGGTCGTGCCCCAGGACTGCATCGGGCCTTGCAGCCGCAGCAGCAAGGTTGCCATGCTCACGCCTCCAGCTGGGCTGCGACCAGCTCGCGCACACGCTGGGCCAGAGCAGTCAGGGACGTTTGCGCCTGGCCCTTGTCTTTCGGCCAGTATCCGGTCAGGTCCAGATACAGCCACTGATCCTGCGGCGCGGCATACACCGCAGCGAGTTTGTCTTCGTAGTTCGACAGGGCAGCCACGGATGCAGCGGTCAGCGGAGTATCAGTCCGGGGGCGCACTGCCTGCTCAAACGCATTGGCCAGATTCAATGGTGTCGTATGGCGCAGGCTCACACCAATGAATTCGGGTGGATTGTGCGCGGCAAAGCTGTTTTGTTTGCCACTGGGAATGGCGCGCGCCAGCGCCTGGGTAAAAGCTTCCACCGCCGACAATGCCAGCTCGCGGTCGTTTTGCAGATTGGCAAGCAGCTTGTTGGCATCCAATACCGCATAGCGATAGAAGGTGGCGGAGTTGAATTCAACCTGCCCGATCATGCCCGCACCGGTTTCGTCCTCATCGCCACAGTCATCCACGGCCGTGAAGTAATCGAATTCACGCTCGACGCGGTGGGTGCTGATGGCATGCGCCACCTGGCAAGCCGCATCCTGATTGACTGCCGGCAGATCGGCCAGCATGCGGCCAAACAGTGCCACGTCCACGGCCTTGCCGCCATCCAGCAGCGACTTGGCCGTTTTGACCATCTCGGGAGGAAGGCTGGCCTTGGCATCTTTTTTGCTTTTTTTGTCGCCACTGGCAGTCAACGCGTCCCAATGCTGCTCAATCAGCGCTGCCAATGCACTCACTTCGTTCTGGCCGAGAAACAACAGGTACTCGGTCTTGCCATCGTCCTTGAGCTTCAGACCGGCTGCGCCCAAGGCCACCTTGATTTTCTCCTCGGCCTCGGCGGCATCGCGACCGGGGAGTTTTTCAAGCAGCAGGCTTTTCAGCTTCTTGGTGCGGATGCCGCGGTATTCCTGTGGCAGCAAATCATGCGCAGCGGTCGTCATGCGAATGGAGCGCTTGAAGCACTGGCTGCTGACCCGTGCCCGGCGCTGACCGCCAAAAATGGCATCTTTCGGCGCGCCGGTATCGTCGCGATTGAGGTTGGACGGGGCGAAGTTCTGGATCAGGTGAAACTCGAGAAACAGGCTCATTGCACATCTCCTTCAGGGTTTTCATTCGGGTTTTCGGCCTGGGCTTGGGCCGCACGGTAGAAGTCGCGCGCCCAGCGCTGACGCAAGCGATCCACATCAAGACGGGGGCTCATCCAAAGCGCGGCGTCATCCAGCAGCCGGGCGTAGTCCAGCCCGATTTCTGAGGCCTTCAGCAAGCTGATGGCATGACGCAAATGGGTGTGGAGGGTCTCGGCATCCGCCTCAAGCAACGCGATAAAGCGTTGCTCGATACTGCGGCTGTATTCATGCTCCGTCGATGCCTTGCGCAGTTGCGCCAAGCGGCCGAAAGCGGCGGCAAAGCTGTGTTCGCTGACCTGCGGGTGTGTGGCAAACAACCCTGCCACGACATACAAGGCCAGGCGGCGCGCATCCCGCTCATGCATCTCTTTGGCCACAAAGCGCTCCACGTAGGGGAACGCGCGCGGATAGCTGCCAGGATCGAAGGCCAAGCTGCGCCGCAACTCGGCCAGTGCGCCCAGATCCTGTGTCTCCCGCAGAGATTGCAGGTGGGCGATGAATGTCCGTGCATGCTCACTCATGCGGCGACCTCCTTGTGAGTGGATTGGGTTTCCGGTTTGGGAAGTTGTTTGTTCAGCAGTGCGTGGAAGCGGGGCAAATACTTGGCATCGGCACGCAGGGCGCTGGCCGACCGCCCCATGCCTTGCACCACCTGGTGCCAGGCGGTGCTGGCGCTGCTGCGCAAGGCCTGGTTCCAGTCGCGGGTGGCAGATTCAAATTGCCCATCGCCAAGCTGCTGCAATACCTCTGGCAAAAAGCGCTCTGCCGATGCGAAGTAACTGCTGGCGAAGGGGCCTGTATCCAGCAAACCGCGGGCGCGGTTGAGTGTGTCCTTGTGGTTGGGTTCGGGCATGCTTTCCGAGAGCATGTACGTAGCCAATACGCGGATGTCACTAAACAAGGTCTCGGCCTTTGCCACCAGCTCGCGCAGATACTGTGCTCTGTCGGCATCTTGCAGCAAGGCCAGCGGCAGGGCGATGCGCTCCGAGCGCCAGCGCAGCAGCTTGGCCTGATCGCTGGCCAGCCCAGCCACCAGCAAGGGCTGATAGACCGGGTCAGAATCCAGTTCGTCGTGCAATGCCGTGGCATGGCTCAAGACGGCGGCGGGCAGGCTGGTTCGCTGGGGGTTGGGGGCCAGCGCTGGCAAGTCACGCCACAGCGCACGCCCCTCCACAAAACTCACTCGGACCGGGTTTCCATTGCTGCCTGCACGGAAGCTGGCCATCGGATCGGGGGCATTGCCGTCCTCCTCCAGCGCCAGTCCGGCGGCGAAATGCAGCCATTGCACCCGCCCATCGGCTTCGCGCCGCAACAGCACGGCCCGACTTTGCCGGGTGTAGCGGTCATTGGGGCCGCTGGCCAGCACGGGCGCGCCACGCAACTCGGACACGGTTGGCGCTGTTCGCTCCCAGGCCGGCAGATCTTCTTCGGCTCGCCAAGGATGAAGGCACAGCAGCAAGGTTTTGGCCAGCGTTTCTCCAAGAGGCAGGATCGCTGCCGTATTGGCAAGGGCGCCGGCTTTGTCGGAGTCGCGCAGAACCTTGACCAGGCCGCCGGGTGTGAATTGCAAAAACCCCAGCAGGGCATTGAGCGCCAAAGCAGGATCGATGGCACTGGGGACACTGTCACAGGCGTGATCGAACACGACTGGCGTATTGCCATTGGCGCTGGCCAGTGCAATCTGCGTCCACGGCTTGAGCTTGTCGCATGTTTCTTCCGCTTCGGCCAGTGCCGCTACCTGCATGAACGGGTGCTCTGGATGAAACAGCCAGAAGCGCTCACGCCAGTGCTCCAGGTAGGCGCTCACGGCATCAACAGGAAACCCCTCGCGCCACCAGTGTGCACGGTCTTTGTCCTTCCAGCCTTGCGGATAGGCTTGTCTCAGTGCGCGATACAAAATGGTCAGCGACAATCGGTATTGCGCCACCAGACTGGGCGGCGCAGTTTCTGCCAAGGCCGTGATTTCACTGCTGCGGCGAAAAACCTCCAGCAGCCCCAGCATTTCGGTACGTCCATCGGCCAGCCGGACTGGCAGCCAGGGTGCATCCAGCAAATTGAAGGCTTTATCGGTCATCCCTCCTCCAGCGACTCTGGTTACTGTAGTGCGAAGCATAAACCAAAGTTTGGATGTTTACCGAATTTTTATCTCTAGAGTCTTCGCTATCATTGCTATTCCCTTACCCCAAAGGGATGAACCGTTTGGTTGTTTGATAGGCACGCCTGATGCCTATGCGTTCCCCGCATCTGCGGGGATGATGGCCTCGTCTTCCAGGTCGTAAATCAGCCCCAGCTCAGGATCCAGCCGCAAACGGATACCGGGCTGGTCGTAGCGTCCTTGGGTCAGCGGCAGCAGGTGGCAGTGGCGCAGCCAGGGATGCTCGGCAAACGTCGCCGGTTTTTCCACTCCTTGGAAGTGCTTGACCACGGCCGTGCGCGAGAGGCGCAGTTGACGGGCGTACAGATGCCGGGCAGTGCGCTCATCAAGCGGCTGGGCGGGGTCGATATCCATGCCCAGCACGCGCCAGCCACCCTCGGTTACTTCCACCGGTATCAGAGTGATGCCCTCGCGCCCCAACCGGGTGACGTTGCGCAAGCCCAGCAAGTCGCTGTCGTCGTTGCCACGGGGTTTGTCGATGTAAGCGCTCTGTGGCTCGCTTGCAGGATCGATGGCGACATTGCGCGCCTCCTGCCGCTCCTTGTTCACTTTGGCCCGGTATTCACCATAGGCAGCAATTTCGATGGCGTTTTGCACCTGCGCATCCAGTGCAGCAGGCAATGGCTGATCGCCATACACGGCTTGCACCAGCCGGTCGATGTCGCCAGGCAAGGTGAGCGTGGCCTCATACTGCAACAAGGCCCAGGTGCGCCCGAGGATATAGGTGTCGTAGACGAACTGCCAGGCCGTGGTCTTCAGGTCGGGAAACGCCGGCTGCAATCCCGCCACCCAAAAACAAGGGGTGCGATGCAAGGCTGGCCGGGGACGCTGGTGACGATGCAGGCGGCCGGCACGTTGCAGCAATAGGTCAACCGGGGCCAGATCGCTGAGCATGAAATCAAAGTCCAGATCCAGCGATTGCTCCGCCACCTGGGTCGCAATCATCAAGGCCTTTTCGGGACGCTCGCCCTGCGGCCCGAAATGCGTCAGCACCTGCCGTTCGCGCTCGGCGCGCTCGTCCAGCGGATAGCGCGCATGGAACAACAGCAGCGTGATATCCGCTGACAGGCGCTCACGCAGCAACAGATAAAGCTGCTGGGCACGATCCACGGTATTGACGATGACCGCACCGCAGCCACCACCTTCAAGCAAGGCCAGCGCCTGATCGGCCATGCATGTCAAGTCTTCTGCAAGGGGCTTCAGGGTGATTGGCGGTAGGTCGCGCGCTACAAACGATTTGCCCTGTACCCCTTGTGCATCGGCCAACAGCACGCGCGGGTAGGCCAGTGCCGGCAAGGCATCAGGCATAGCGCCCCAGGCAGCCAGTAATTCATTCCGACGCGCGCGGGGCAAGGTAGCACTCATCAGCACCACCGAACTACCCAATGCCTTGAGCCATTGCAATAGGCTGGCGATGAGGCCGGAGGTATAGGTGTCATACGCATGGATTTCGTCCAGCACCACCACCCGGTTGCCCAAACCCCACAGGCGCACGAAGTGATGTTTGACATTGAGTGCCGCAAACAGTGCCTGATCGACGGTGCCCACCCCGTAAGCTGAGAGCAGCGGACGGCGGCGCTGGGAAAGCCAGGTGGCAGCCTCCAGTGTTTCGCCCTTGTCCTGATTGATGTTGCGCAAGCGAACCGCGCGCAGACCTTGCGCTTCCTCGTTCATCCAGGCGCCGCCATGAATCAGTTGCACATCGCCCGGATCCAGACCGAAGGCTTGAAGAAAAACCAGTGCGCGCGAGAACAAGGCGTTACCAGTGGCCTGGGTGGGCAAGGCCACATACAGGCCGCGATGGTCATTGGCCGCTTGCAAGTGCAGGTGGGCAAGAAAGGCCAGCTCGGTCTTGCCCTCGCCCATCGGTGCCTCCACCAGCAACAAGGCCGGGCCTTGCGCGTCGCTTAGCAAGGCATCTCCTGCTTGCTGTAGCGGCCGCGCCTGCAAGCCCGGCCGTCCGGTCACACGCGCGAGCAAAGTGTTCAGGTCTGCTGGCGTTTCCAGCAATCTGCGCGCCGGATTCCAGTGGATGCGCTGCAATGCCGTATCCGCCAGCGTGCGTGCATGGGCGTAGTAGCTATCCAGATCATCGTGTCGCTCGCCAAGCGCAAACCACTCGGGATTGGAGGCCATCCAATCGGCCATGCTGGTCAGGCCCGCCAGCCAGTTCACGGCGGGCAATGGGATTTCATCCGCAATGGGCACGCCCTGCGGTGCCAGCGTCTGCCAATAAGCGTCGAAAATGGCCTGACGCGCCTGCACCCATGCGCTCGGCTCCCCCTTGGGGCGTGCATCATGAATCTCTACGGGCGTGAAATGAAAGCCGTGATGGGCGCTGATGGCTTGCAGCGCATGCCGTAACCAAGCACGCTCGGCATCCACGGCATCGGACAAGGGCTTGAGTAGCAAGGCGGCAGTGGCGCGGGAATGTTCGGTCACGCTGCAGGCATGCTGGGGAAAGGACAGGCCATTGGCCTGATCGGCAGCCATGCCTTGCGGCCACTTGGCCTGAAAACCCGCCATCGCCTTGCCAAAATCATGAAGACCCGCCAAGGCAGCCAACCATCGTGCGCAGTGTTGACGCGGCAGGCCAAATACCGCCGCAGCCCAATCCAGCGTGCGTGCAGGTTCGCGCGCCAGCATCACCTCGGTCACGGCGGCCACATCCAGCATGTGCGCCAGCAAGCCGTGACCGGATGGCTCCCCACTTTTGGCCCAGATCCAACGAGCATGGGATGGCAAACCGGAAAAATTCACGCAACAAAAAGAAACTATTTATATCGATCAGTAATTTTAGACACAAAAAAACGGGGGTTCTCCCCCGTTTCCACGACTGATCGGCAGTGAAAACCCTCACCCTTGGGCCGCATTCTTGGCGCGCTTGCGCTCGTGTTCCTTGAGGAAGCGCTTGCGCAGGC
>JAUMYI010000104.1 GCA_030528705.1 Comamonadaceae bacterium
CTAGTGCCAGCGCGGCGTCTTTGTCGTGTCGGCTGGTGTGTGAATCGCTGCTGTGTGTTTATTGCACGATGCCTTTTTCGCGCAGTGCGGCGCACTGCTGGGGCGTCAAGCCCAGTTCGCGCAGCACGGCGTCGGTGTCGTCGCCCAATCTTGGCGCGCTGTGGCGGATGCCGCCGGGCGTGGCCGAGAGCTTGGGCACGATGCCGGGCACCGTCAGCGTGTAGCCATCGCGCGTGGTCTGCTCCAGCAGCATGTCGCGGGCCTGGTAGTGCGGGTCTTCGGCGATGTCCCGCGCGGTGTAGACCTTGCCGGCTGGCACCTGGGCGGCTTCCAGCGCCTGCAGGACTTCGGCCACGCTGCGCGGCGTTGTCCAGGCGCCGATGGCCGCATCAATCTCGGCCACGCGCACCACGCGCCCGGCGTTGTGCGCCAGTGCGGCATCCTCGCCCAGATCGCTGCGGCCTATGGCCTGCATCAGGCGCTTGAAGATGCTGTCGCCGTTGCCCGCGACCAGCACCCAGCCATCGCGGCAGGGGTAGGCGTTCGAGGGCGCAATGCCTGGCAGCGCGCTGCCAGCGGCCTCGCGCACGGCGCCGAATGCGCTGTATTCGGGGATCAGGCTTTCCATGCAGTTGAACACGGCCTCGTGCAGCGCCACGTCGATGACCTGGCCTGGGCCGCCATGAACCTTGTGATGGTAAAGCGCCAGCAGCACGCCAATGGTGCCGTGCAGCGCGGCCAGCGTGTCGCCGATGGAGATGCCGCAGCGCACCGGCACGCGGCCGGGCTCGCCGGTGAGCTGGCGCAGCCCGCCCATGGATTCGCCGATCACGCCAAAGCCTGGCCGGTCGCGGTACGGCCCGCTTTGCCCGTAGCCGGAGATGCGCAGAATCACCAGGCCCGGGTTGAGCGCGTGCAACTGCTCGGGCGCCATGCCCCAGCCCTCCAACGTGCCGGGGCGGAAGTTCTCGATCAGCACATCGGCCTCGGCAATCAGGCGGCGGGCAATGTCCTGCCCTTCGGGCTGGCGCAGATCCAGCGCCAGCGAACGCTTATTGCGCGATTGCACCTGCCACCAGACGGAGGTGCCATCTTTGATCAGGCGCCAGTTGCGCAAGGGGTCGCCGCTGCCGGGCGGCTCGATCTTGATGACCTCGGCGCCAAAATCGCCCAGCGTCTTGCCGCAAAACGGCCCGGCAATGAGCTGGCCCATTTCAACGACGCGCACGCCGTGCAAAACCGCCGGCGTGGCCGCGCTTTCGCTTTGCTTGCTTGCATGCATGATGCTGTTCTCTTTCGATGCCTGCCGCCCACTGCCGCATGCCATCGCTGCGTTGCAGAGGCAGGCCGTGCAAAGCGGCGCATTATCAAACATCTGCCAGGCGCCCTGGCGTGCCTGTGCGCTTGCTGCGCTGCCATCGCCAATGGCCATGGCAGGCATGCCATGCCGCGCATGGGGGAGCCCTGCACAAGGGCCTGCGTGTGGGGCGCTCATGGCCCCCGCCCCTCTGTGCCGGCTGCCCATTGCCCTGGTGTGCTGGCGCATACAATGGCGGGTTTTGGGCAGAGTGGGCTGTGCGCAGCCGCTGCTCGCGCACCCGAGCGATCAGGGCACGGGCGCCGTGCTGGCGGCAGCCCGTGCAGAGGCAAGCCATGGCTGCGCTCGGCGCCCTTGCTGCCCCCATCCCGTTCGCACTGCACATGACGCGGCGATTCTGGCCGCTTTCCTTTCGCTGCCGGGGTGTACGCCTTGCATTTTCGGCTGCGGCCCTCCATGTGGCGGGCTGCCCTGGGCGCGGTAAGCCCCCGGCCTGAGTGGGAGTGGGGGGCTGGCGCCCGCTGGTTTATTTTTGGCTGTTTTCTTTCGGAGTTTGTTGCCATGATTTCTGTTGCTTTTGCCCAAACGGCCCCCGCAGTGGCCCCTGCCGCAGGCGGTCAGTCCCTGCTGTCGGGCATCTTGCCCCTGGTGCTGATGTTCGTGGTGCTGTACTTCATCATGATTCGCCCGCAGATGAAGCGCCAAAAAGAGCACCGCGCCATGATTGATGCGCTGGCCAAGGGCGATGAGGTGACCACCGCTGGGGGCATCGTTGGGCGTGTCAGCCGCCTGAGCGACCAATGGATCCACCTGGAAGTGGCTCAGGGCGTGGAAATCCAGGTGCAGCGCTCTGCCGTGGGCCAGGTGCTGCCCAAGGGCACCTGGGACAAGAACGCCGCGTAACGCGTAACGGCCAGGAGTCGCGCAGGGCCTTGCAAGCGACTGTGACTTGGATATAGGACGATCATGAACCGCTATCCCTTATGGAAATACGCAATCATGGCGATTGCGCTGGTCGTTGGGCTGCTCTACACATTGCCCAATATTTTCGGCGAGGACTACGCCGTCCAGGTCGCATCGCTGCGCGATGACGCGCCCATTGACGACGCGCTGCAGGCGCGCGTGCTCAATGTGCTGCAGAAACACCAGATCGAGGCCAAGAGCATGGAGCGCGACGCCCAGTCGCTGCGCGTGCGCCTGCACTCGCAAGATGCGCAGGTGCCGGCGCGCGATGCCATTGCCGCAGCCCTGGTGCCCGATGAGAACCAGCCGGCCTATTCGGTGGCGCTGAATCTGCTCTCGCGCACCCCGGGCTGGCTGCAGGCCATCCATGCCAAGCCGATGTATTTGGGGTTGGATTTGCGCGGTGGGGTGCATTTCACGCTGCAGGTGGACATGGACGGGGCGCTGGTGCAGCGCAGCGAGGCCTTGCTCAGCGGCCTGCGCACGGCCTTGCGCGAGCGCAACATTCGCCATGGCGGCCTGCGCCGCGACGGCCAGGCCATCGACATCACGCTGCGCAGCCCGCAGGATGGCGAGCTGATTCGCAGCGTCGTGGCCGACCATTTCCGCGATTTGGCGCCTGACGCCGTGGGCTCTAGCGATGCCAAGCTGCGCCTGGTATTCACGCCCGAAGCCGTCAAGCACATCCAGGAGCAGGCCCTCAAGCAAAACATCACCACGCTGCACAACCGCGTCAACGAGCTGGGCGTGGCCGAGCCGGTGATCCAGCAGGAGGGCAACAGCCGCATCGTCGTGCAGCTGCCTGGCGTGCAGGACGTGGCCCAGGCCAAGCGCATGATTGGCCGCACGGCCACGCTGCAGGTGCGCATGGTCGATGAATCCACCGAAGGCCGTGCGGCCGAGCGCGGCGCCGGGCCCGTGCCGTTCGGCTCGGAGGTCTTCAACGATGCCGAGGGCCAGCGCGTCATCGTGCAGCGCCAGGTCGTGCTCACCGGCGAGAACCTCATTGATGCCCAGCCGGGCTTTGACACGCAGCGCGGCAACATGCCGGTGGTCAATCTGGAGTTCGACGGGCCGGGCGCGCGCATCTTCCGCGATGTCTCGCGCGAGAACGTGGGCAAGCGCATGGCCATCATCCTGTTCGAGCGCGGCCGAGGCACGGTCGTGACGGCGCCGGAGATCCGTCAGGAAATCGCAGGCGGCCGGGTGCAGATCTCCGGCTCCATGACCACGCGCGAGGCCAACGAAGTGGCCGTGCTGCTGCGCTCGGGCGCGCTGGCCGCGCCGATGGAGATCATCGAGGAATACACCATTGGCCCCAGCCTGGGGCAGGAGAACATCGAGCGCGGCCAAAAAAGCGTGCTGTGGGGCATGCTGCTGATCGTGGCCTTCATGTGCGTGTACTACATGATGTTCGGCGTGTTCTCCTCGCTGTCGCTGGCGGTCAACGTGCTGCTGCTGCTGGCCGTGCTGTCCATGCTGCAGGCCACCTTGACGCTGCCTGGCATTGCCGCGATGGCGCTGGCGCTGGGCGTGGCCATCGACTCGAACGTGCTGATCAACGAGCGCATCCGCGAGGAGTTGCGCGCTGGCGCTTCGCCTCAGGCGGCCATTCATGCCGGCTACGAGCGCGCCTGGGCGACGATTCTGGACTCCAACGTCACCACGCTGATTGCCGGCTTTGCGCTGCTGGCCTTCGGCCATGGCCCGGTGCGCGGCTTTGCCGTGGTGCACTGCATTGGCGTGCTCACCAGCATGTTCTCGGCGGTGTTCTTCTCGCGCGGCCTGGTCAACCTCTGGTATGGCCGGCGCAAGCGCCTGAAGTCCATCTCCATCGGCCAGGTCTGGCGGCCCGAGGCGGATGCCCCTGCCACGCCTGCCGCCAGCGCCGGCACGGCGCTGGCCTCGGCCCCCAAACAACCTGAGCAGCGCGTCTGAGGGAGAGCAGCATGGAATTTTTCAAGATCAAGCGGGACATTCCCTTCATGCGGCACGTGTTGGTGTTCAACATCGTGTCCATCGTGTTGTTCGTGCTCTCGGTGTTTTTCCTGGCCACCAAGGGCCTGAACCTGTCCGTCGAGTTCACCGGCGGCACCGTGATGCAGGTGCAATACCCGCAGGCCGCCGATCTGGAGCAGGTGCGCGCCCGCGTGGGCGGCATGGGCTACAGCGACGTGCAAGTGCAGAACATTGGCACGGCGCGCGACGTGTTGATTCGCCTGCCAGTGCTGGCAGGCGCCAGCGCCGATCAGCAAAGCGCGCAGGTGTTGGCCGAGCTGCAAAAGGCCGAGCCGGACGTGCGGTTGCTGCGCAACGAGTTCGTGGGCCCGCAGATCGGTGACGAGCTCACGGAAAAAGGCCTGCTGGCGTTGCTGTTCGTGGCCCTGGGCATCACCATTTATCTGGCGCTGCGCTTTGAGTGGAAGTTTGGCCTGGCGGCCATCATTGCCAACCTGCACGACGTGGTCATCATCCTGGGCTTTTTCGCCTTCTTCCAGTGGGAGTTCTCGCTGGCGGTGCTGGCGGGCGTGCTGGCCGTCTTTGGCTACTCCGTCAACGAGGTGGTGGTGATTTTCGACCGGGTGCGGGAGATGTTCCGCAAGCACCGCAAGATGACGACGCAGCAGGTGCTCGACCACGCCATCACCAGCACCATGAGCCGCACAGTCATCACCCACGCCTCGACCGAGGCCATGGTGTTGTGCATGCTGTTCTTTGGCGGCCCCAGCCTGCATTACTTTGCGCTGGCGCTGACCATCGGCATTGTGTTTGGCGTGTACTCGTCGATCTTCGTTGGCTCGGGCCTGGTGCTGTGGATGGGCGTCAAGCGTGAGGATTTGATCAAGCCAGGCAAGAACAGTGCCAATCCCAACGACCCCAATGCCGGCGCCGTGGTGTAAAGTCGCCACCATCCGCCCTGCTCAGCCAAGGACTTGCCCAAGGTCTTCGCTGCCCAGACAGTGAGCCGGGCGGGGTGGCATGTGCGGGGCAGCAGCAGCTGTCTTGGAACCTCCTGAGGGCTCGCGTGGCATGGATACCCCCAATCCGAACGACTCCGAAACCCTGGCCAAAATGGCCAGGCAGCACTTCCTGCAAAGCCTGTGCACCAGCATCCCCGAGCTCGATAGGCTGGTGGTGCAGCGCTTCGAAGCCTTCAGCGACAGCGATTTCCGCGACCTGAACGCGCCTTCCGTGCCCATCCAGACTTGGTACCAGGACTATGTGCTGCAGCGCCGCAGCTGGGCGCAGGGTTTGCTGGACATCTGGCGCACGGCCTTTGTCGATCCCATACCAGTGAAAAAGCGCCGCTCGCTGGCAGGCTTGGCCGACATCGATGATTTGCAGCTCATCAGTGATGACGCCATCGAAGGCCTGATTGCCTCCTCGCGCATGAGCATGCAAGTGGCTGAAAAGGTGGAGCCAGGCTTTACCGACTTGCGCAAGCGCCTGCTGCAACTGGAGTACCAGCGCCTAGACCCCAACGATCCTGTGCAGCCAACACAGGTGGCCGAGAATCTGGTCGATGCCTGGCGCCGCGCCAGCTTGCCCCAGGCTTGCTTCACTTGGGTCATGGAGGGCATTACCAAGGAGTGGGCGGCCTTGTTGCTGAAAGCCTATCAAGCGAGCAACGCCTTTTTGGAAGAGCGAGGCATCAGCCCAAAGCCGAGCTCTGCCCCTGTGCCCTTGCAGGACTCGGCCGCAGCCAGAGCTCAAGAGCCTGCTGCTTCTCAGCTCGCAGCCGCTCAGGCGCCGGTGGCCATGCCCATGGCGCCAGGCACTGTCATGGCCGGTGCGCCAGCTTCACCGCACATGGTGCCTGCAGGGGCCGTGGCGTATGTGTCGGGGGGCGCCCCAGTGGAAGGAGCGCCGCCCATGGGGGTGGTTGCCGCTACTGGCGTGGCCCAGGTGGTGGCGGCAGGCCCGGCCATCTCTGCTGGCCCAGCCGTGGTCGCTGGCGAGGCAGCGCCAGCGGCGCAGTTTTTGGCGCCACAGATCCTCGTGCCCGGCGCTCCGCTACCGGCGGGGCCAGTGCTGCAGGCGCCGCAGGCGCGCTTTGGCCAACCGGCGCTGCAGCAGGTGCAGGCCTTGCAGCACGATGTGCTCACGCGCATGGCCTACGTCGTCGGGGATGCGGCGCAGCCTGCGCCCGGCGTGAAGGCCAATGGCGACGCGCCAGAGACCCAGCCGACCGTATTGACGCCCCGGCTGATGCAAGTCATGCAGGTGCAGCAAGCCCAGGTTGTCGAACAACTCAAGGACGTGCAGGCGCAGACCGCATTCCAGCAGTCCTCGCCTGTGGCCAGCGCCCAGGTGGCGCAGCTGGCGCTGCAGCAGTCCCAGGTCATCAAGGATGGGGCCGAGCAACCCAATGAAAAAGCCATCATTGAGCTGGTGGCCTTGATGTTCCAGAGCGTGCTGTCCGAAGATCGCGTGCCATCGGCCGTGCGCGTGCTGTTTGCTCGCTTGCAGGTGCCGGTGCTGCGCATTGCGCTGGCCGATCCGAGCTTCTTCACCGACATGAACCATACCGTGCGCCGTCTTATCGACCGCATGGGCAGTGCGGCCATGGGCTTTGACGGCGCCAACTTCCAGGGCAGTGCGCTGGAGCAGGAGCTGCGCCGCATCGTGCAGACCATCGAGCAGTATCCGGACATGGGCGTGAAAGTGTTTCAGCTGGCTTTGACCGAGTTCGAACGCTTTTTGCAGAAATTCCTCTCCGAGCATCAACTGGCTGGCAAAGCCATGTCCGTGGCGCAGCAGGTCGAGGAGAAGGAAACGCTGCTGGTCAAATTCACCATCGAGCTGCGCAAGATGCTGCAAGAGCTGCCCATCCGTGAGGAGGTGCGCGGCTTTCTCTTCAAGACCTGGGCCGAGGTGCTGGCCGTCTGCGCCGTGCGCGAAGGCATCAAAGGCCAGGAAACCCTGCGCTACAAGCGCGCTGCCGCCTTGCTGATGTGGGCCTGCAGTGCCAAAGCCAACAAAACCGAGCGCAGGCGCGTGGCACAGGCTCTGCCAGCATTGCTGCAGCGACTGCGCCATGGCCTGGCCTTGGTGGGCGTGGTGGACATGGCCCAACAAGCCATGATCCAGCAAATCAATGCCTGGGTTCAGGAAGCTTTTCTTGCCCGCGCCAAGGCCATCCCTGCCGATCAACTCAAGCAGGTATCGGCGCGCCTGGAAAATCTGGAGAACTTCATTGGCCACGACGAAGTGGACGACATCCCCCTCAGCCGCGAAAACGTCGAGCTGATGCTGGGCGTGGAGCTGGCCGGCCTGATCGTGCTGGAGGAGCCGGCGCAGCGTCGCGCACTGAGCCCGGAAGTGCTCGAATGGGCGCGCACGCGCACAGTGGGTGAGTATTTCGATTTGCTGACACAGCGCACGCCGGACGCTGAGCCCGCAGCCGTGCGCATGCAATACGTCTGGCACAGCAAACAGCGGCATCTGCATGTGCTCCTGGCTGCCGATGGCCGCAGCTGTTTGCTAAAGCTGCGCACGCTGGCTGCGTATTTTGACGGGGGGCTGTTGGTGCCGCTGGACAGCGAAGGGCTGATGCTGCGCGCCACCCGCGTGGCCTTGACGCAATACCAGCCGCCAGAGGAACTGCTGTCAGTGCATGCGCCCTTGCCGGCCAAGGCGTTGCCGCAGCAGGCGGCTGCAACTGGCGCGAATGCTGCAGGCGGCCAGGACAGCCTGCTGGGCAAGCTGGAGGTGGATCTGAACACCCACTTCAACGACGGCGGCTTGCCCGATGCCACGCGCGTGGTGCCGCTGAGCGGGCCTGCGGCGCAGAGTCGCAAACTCTAGAGCGTGTGATGCACTTTGCGCTCCCC
>JAUMYI010000105.1 GCA_030528705.1 Comamonadaceae bacterium
ACGTGCGCCTGGCGCAGGAGCGTTTTCCGAAAATCACCTTCCACCCGCTGCGCGAGCATGCGGGGCTGGAATTGCTGGCCGGCTGAGGTTGCAGGCGGGCTGAGCATCGCCCTTTGCGCTGTGGCGCATCAGGGGGCCAACAGCTCCTTGAGCGCATAGAGCTGCTCCAGCGCCTGGCGCGGCGTCAGGGCGTCCACGTCCAGCGCCTGCAACTGGGCCAGGGCTTGGGCGGCGGCGGCGTCCTGTGCGCTGTTGGCGCTGCCTGCCTCTGCGGCTTCGAGCGCCGCAGGCGGCGGGCTGAACAAATCGGCCTGGGCCTGCTGCGGCTGCTGCTGGGCTTGCAGGCGCTCGAGCGTGGCGCGCGCCTGGTGCAGCAGCGCGGCGGGCATGCCCGCCAGCTTGGCCACGTGGATGCCGTAGCTGCGGCTGGCCGGGCCGGGCTGCAGCTCGTGCAGGAACACGATGCGACTGCCGCTCTCGGCGGCGGCCACGTGCATGTTCACCGCGTGCGGCAGTTGCGCGGGCAGCTCGGTGAGCTCGAAGTAGTGCGTGGCAAACAGCGTCAAGGCGCGCGTCTTGTCGTGCAGGTGGCTGGCGATGCTGCCGGCCAGCGCCAGGCCGTCGTAGGTGGAGGTGCCGCGCCCGATCTCATCCATCAGCACCAGCGAATGCGCCGTGGCGCTGTGCAGGATTTGCGCGGCCTCGGTCATCTCCAGCATGAAGGTCGATTGCGCGTTGGCCAGGTCGTCGGCCGCGCCGATGCGGGTGTGGATGGCGTCGATGGGGCCGATGCGGCAGCTTTGCGCCGGCACGTAGCTGCCCATGCTGGCCAGCAGAGCGATCAGCGCCACCTGGCGCATGTAGGTCGATTTGCCGCCCATGTTCGGGCCAGTGATGATTTGCATGCGCGTGCGCCCGCCCATGCGCGTGTCGTTGGCGATGAAGGCCGCCTGCGTGGTTTCGGCCAGGCGCATTTCGACCACCGGGTGGCGGCCCTGCTCGATGTCGATGCACGGCTCAATGGCAAATTGCGGCGCGCACCAGTTCAGCGTGACCGAACGCTCGGCCAGCGCGCTGAGCGCATCGAGCTGCGCCAGCGCCGCAGCCACGCGCTGCAGCGCCGGCACCTGCGGCTGCAACTGCGCCAGCAGCTGCTGGTAGAGCCATTTCTCGCGCGCCAGCGCGCGCTCCTGCGCCGAGAGGGCCTTGTCCTCGAAGGCCTTGAGCTCGGGCGTGATGAAACGCTCGGCGTTCTTCAGCGTCTGGCGGCGCTTGTATTCGGCGGGCACCTTGTCCAGCTGGGCCTGCGTGACCTCGATGTAAAAGCCGTGCACCTTGTTGTATTGCACGCGCAGGTTGGCGATGCCGGTGCGCTCGCGCTCGCGCGCCTCCAGCGCCAGCAAAAAGCCATCGGCGTTGTTCTGGATGTCGCGCAGCTCATCGAGCGTGGCATCGAAGCCGCGGGCGATGACGTTGCCATCGCGCACCAGGGCGGCGGGCTCTTCCAGCAGCGCCTGCTGCAGCAGGGCGATGACCTCAAGCGGCGGCGCCAAGGCCTGCAGCACGTCCTGCAGCGCCGCATGGCCGTTGGGTGCTTCGGCCAGCGCCTGGGCCTGGCGCAGCGTGTGCTTGAGGGCCACCAGCTCGCGCGGGCGCGCCTGCTCCAGCGCGATGCGCGCGCCGATGCGCTCGACGTCGGCCACGCCCTGCAGTTGCTGGCGGTAGTGCTGCCACAGCGCCTGGGCGCCGTCGCCCTGCCAGTTGCGCAGCGCGCCGATGTGCGCCAGGCGCTGCACGGCCGCATCGCGCGCGCGCGGCGGGTTCAGCAGCCAGGCCTTGAGCTGGCGGCTGCCCAGGCTGGTGACGCAACTGTCCAGCAGCGACAGCAGCGTGGGCCCGGCCTCGCCGCGCAGGGTGTGCACCAGCTCCAGGTTGCGGCGCGTGGTGGCCGGCAGGTGGATCACGGCGTCGTCGCGCTCCACGCTGATGCGCTGCAGGTGCGGCATGTCGCGGCCCTGGGTGTGGGCGGCGTAGTGCAGCAGCGCGGCGCTGGCCGCATGCGCCAGCGGCAAGGCCTCGGCGCTCCAGGCCTGTAGGCTGGCCGCCTGCAGCAGCTCCTTGAGCTTGTTGGCGCCCAGCGCGGCGTCGAACTGCCAGGCCGGCACGGTCTGCAAGGCGCAGCCGCTGCCGGCCTGCTGGCGCTGGCGCAGCTGCTCTTGCAGAGAGCTGCTGGCGCCGGCGCTGAGCAGCACCTCGGCCGCGCCGATGCGCTCCAGCCAGGCATCGAGCGCCGCCGCCGGGCACTGCGCCAGGTGCACGATGCCCTGGGTCAGGCTCATCCAGGCCAGGCCGTACTGGGCGCCGCCGGCCTGGCTGCGCGCGCGCGCGCCGCTGGCTTCGCTGATGGCCAGCAGCACGGCCTCGTGCTTGTCGGGCAGCAAGGCGCTGTCGGTCAGCGTGCCGGGCGTGACCACGCGCACGACCTTGCGCTCGACCGGGCCCTTGCTGGCAGCCGGGTCGCCAATTTGCTCGCAAATGGCCACCGATTCGCCCAGCTTGATCAGCCGCGCCAGATAGGTTTCGACTGAATGCAGCGGCACGCCGGCCATGGGCACGGGCTGCCCGGCGGACTGGCCGCGCTGGGTGAGCGTGATGTTGAGCAGGCGCGCGGCCTTGTGCGCGTCCTCGTAGAACATCTCGTAGAAATCGCCCATGCGGTAGAACAGCAGCGTGTGCGGATGCTGGGCCTTGAGCGATAGATACTGCGCCATCATCGGCGTGTGGCCGGCCAGTTCGGGCTTGGCGTCGGCGGGGGCAGGGGCGGCATTCTTCATGGCGGGCAGGCGTGGGCAAGCTGTCATGGGGGCAGGGCGCTGGATTGTAGAAGCAGCGCCGCATGCCACTGGCAGCGGCCAGCAGCGCAAGAGCAGCGGCAGGCATTCCAAGGGTTTTCCCATATGCGGGCTGGCCTGAAAGGCGCCCGATTGGCTGTATGCTTCGTCGCTTTGACGATTTGTTCAACAATTTTGTTAGAGCAACGCCTGCCATCGTTTCACAGGCGCGTTTTTGGCCATGAGTGACATCATTCTTGCAACGCAGAATCTGACCAAGGAGTTCAAGGGCTTTACCGCCGTTGACCAGGTCAACCTCCAGGTCCAGCGCGGTCATATCCATGCGCTGATCGGGCCCAACGGGGCCGGCAAGACCACCTGCTTTAACCTGCTGACGAAGTTTCTCGTGCCCACGCGCGGCACCATCACCTTCAACGGCATCGACATCACGGGCGAGAAGCCCGCGCAGATTGCGCGGCGCGGCGTGATTCGCTCGTTCCAGATCTCGGCCGTGTTCCCGCACCTGACGCTGCTGGAGAACGTGCGCATCGCGCTGCAGCGCCAGCTGGGCACGCAATACCACTTCTGGAAGAGCGAGCGCACGCTCGATCAACTCAACGACCGCGCCCTGCAATTGCTGGGCGAGGTGGGGCTGCGCGAGCTGGCCGATGAAATCACCGTCAATCTGCCCTATGGCCGCAAGCGCGCGCTGGAGATCGCCACCACGCTGGCCATGGAGCCCGAGCTGATGCTGCTGGACGAGCCCACGCAGGGCATGGGCCACGAGGACGTGGACCGCGTCACGGCCTTGATCAAGGAAGTCTCCAAGGGCCGCACCATCTTGATGGTCGAGCACAACATGAAAGTGGTCTCGACGATCGCCGACCGCATCTCGGTGCTGCAGCGCGGCGCGCTGTTGGCCGAAGGCAATTACGAGCAGGTCTCGCAGGACCCGCGCGTGATGGAGGCCTACATGGGCACGAGCGAAGGCCAACTGCAAGGAGCGCACTGACATGACGAGCACCAGCGCAAGCCAGGCGCCGCTGGCCCTGGAAATCAACAATCTGCACGGCTGGTACGGCGAGTCGCACGTGCTGCATGGCGTGAACCTGCAGGTGCGCCGCGGCGAGGTCGTCACCTTGCTGGGCCGCAACGGCGCGGGCCGCACCTCGATCTTGCGGGCCATCACCGGCCTGATCGGCAAGCGCACTGGCTCCATCAAGGTCAACGGCGTGGAGACCGTGGGCATGGCCACGCACCGCATCGCGCACCTGGGCATTGGCTATTGCCCTGAGGAGCGGGGCATCTTCTCCAGCCTGACGGCCGAGGAAAACCTGCTGCTGCCGCCCGTGCTGGGCGTGGGCTTCGTGCGCGCGCTGGGCGGCAGCGTGGGCAAGGGCCAGGAGGCGGGCATGAGCGTGGAGGAAATCTACGCCATGTTCCCCAATCTCCAGGAGCGCCGCCACAGCCAGGGCACGCGCCTCTCGGGCGGCGAGCAGCAGATGCTGGCCGTGGGGCGCATCCTGCGCACCGGCGCCAACTTGCTGCTGCTCGATGAAATCTCCGAAGGCCTGGCGCCGGTGATCGTGCAGGCGCTGGCGCGCATGATCAGCACCTTGCGCGCCAAGGGCTATACCGTGGTCATGGTGGAGCAGAACTTCCGCTTTGCCGCGCCGCTGGCCGATCGTTTCTACGTCATTGAGCATGGCGAGGTCATCGAGCACTTCGAGGCCGCGCAACTGCAGGAGAAGATGGATTTGCTCAACGAGCTGTTGGGCGTGTGAGCGCGCGCACCCGCGAAGCGCCGCCGCTGTGGCCGCTGACGGAACACCTGGGCTTTTTCGCTGTTTTTTCAACCGTGCAAGAACCGTTGCAAAGGAGGGCGTCACCATGAAAACCGCAATGAGCGCATTGACCGCAATGGGCAGCGTGATAGCTGCCGCAGGCGTGATGGGCGCTGCCCAGGCGCAGGATAAGGTCGTGATCGGCTTTGTGACCGACATGTCCAGCCTGTATGCCGATCTGGACGGCAAGAACGGCGCGCTGGCCGCGCAGATGGCCATCGACGACTTTGGCGGCAAGGTGCTGGGCAAGCCCATCGAGCTGGCCGCGGCCGACCACCAGAACAAGGCCGACATTGCCGCGGCCAAGGTGCGCGAGTGGATCGACACGCAAAAGGCCTCGATGATTCTGGGCGGCTCCAACTCCAGCGCGGCGCTGGCCGTCAACGCCATCACCAAGGAAAAAAAGGTGCTGTACATGGTCAACGGCGCGGGCTCCACGGTGCTGACCAACGAGCAGTGCGCGCCCTACACCATCCACTACGCCTACGACACCATGGCCCTGGCGCGCGGCGCGGGCTCGGGCATCGTGCAGGACGGCGGCAAGAGCTGGTTCTTCCTGACGGCCGATTACGCCTTCGGCCACGCGCTGGAAAAAGACACGGCCGCCACCGTCAAGGCCGCCGGCGGCGAGGTCAAGGGCAATGTGCGCCACCCGCTCAACGCCTCGGATTTCTCCTCCTTCTTGCTGCAGGCGCAAAGCTCGGGTGCGAAGATTCTGGGCATGGCCAATGCCAGCAGCGACACCATCAACACCATCAAGGCCGCCAACGAATTTGGCATCACCAAGAGCATGAGGCTGGCGGGCCTGCTGCTGTTCATCACCGACATTCACAGCGCCGGGCTGCAAACCACGCAGGGCCTGCAATTCACCACCAGTTGGTACTGGGATCAGGACGATGCCTCGCGCGCCTGGGCGCAGAGGTTTTATGAGAAGACCCAGCGCATGCCCACCTCCATCCACGCGGCCAACTACTCGGCCGTGATGAATTACCTCAAGGCCGTTGAGGAGGCCGGCACGCTGGAGAGCGAAAAAGTCAACGCCGTGCTGCGCGGCAAGCGACTGGAGGACTTCTATGCCAAGGGCAGGATTCGCCCCGATGGCCGCTACGAACACGACATGTACCTGGTCGAGGTCAAGAAACCGGCCGAATCCCAGCGCCCCTGGGACTATCTGAAGGTCGTCAAGACCCTGCCGGGCAGCGAAGTCTTCTTCAAGAAAGAAGAAAGCCAGTGCGCGCTGTGGAAGTGATGGCGCGCACCCACCCCAAGTTTTTCCACTTTGTCATGCGATGAACAGGAGATCCATCATGATGAAAACCCCATTGACCGCCATTGCCGCCTCTGCCGTGGCGCTGCTGAGCACCGGTTTGGTGACGGCCGCCCACGCGCAGGACAAGGTCGTGATCGGCTTTGCCACGGACATGTCCAGCCTGTACTCGGACGTGGACGGCAAGAACGGCGCGCTGGCCGCGCAGATGGCCATCGACGACTTTGGCGGCAAGGTGCTGGGCAAGCCCATCGAGCTGGCCGCGGCCGACCACCAGAACAAGGCCGACATTGCCGCGGCCAAGGTGCGCGAGTGGATCGACACGCAAAAGGCCTCGATGATTCTGGGCGGCTCCAACTCCAGCGCGGCGCTGGCCGTCAACGCCATCACCAAGGAAAAAAAGGTGCTGTACATGGTCAACGGCGCGGGCTCCACGGTGCTGACCAACGAGCAGTGCGCGCCCTACACCATCCACTACGCCTACGACACCATGGCCCTGGCGCGCGGCGCGGGCTCGGGCATCGTGCAGGACGGCGGCAAGAGCTGGTTCTTCCTGACGGCCGATTACGCCTTCGGCCACGCGCTGGAAAAAGACACGGCCGCCACCGTCAAGGCCGCCGGCGGCGAGGTCAAGGGCAATGTGCGCCACCCGCTCAATGCCTCGGACTTCTCCTCCTTCTTGCTGCAGGCGCAGACCTCGGGCGCCAAGGTGCTGGGCATGGCCAATGCCGGCGGCGACACCATCAACACCATCAAGGCCGCCAACGAGTTTGGCATCACCGGCTCGATGAAGCTCGCCGGCCTGCTGCTGTTTCTCACCGACATTCACAGCATGGGGCTGGATGCCACCAAGGGCTTGCAGTTCACCACCAGCTGGTACTGGGATCAGGACGAAGCCTCGCGCGCCTGGGCGCAGAAGTTCTACGAAAAGGCCAAGCGCATGCCCACCTCCATCCACGCGGCCAACTACTCGGCCGTGATGAACTACCTCAAGGCCGTTGAGGAAGCCGGCACGCTGGAGACTGAAAAAGTCAACGCCGTGCTGCGCGGCAAGGAGCTCAGCGACTTCTTTGCCAAGGGCGCAATCCGCCCCGATGGCCGCTACGCGCACGATATGTACCTGGTCGAAGTCAAGCAGCCGGCCGAGTCCAAGCGCGAGTGGGACTACCTGAAGGTGGTCAAGACCCTGCCCGCCAGCGAGGTGTTCTTCAAGAAGGAAGAAAGCAAGTGCGCGCTGTGGAAGTAATTCCATGACGACGGGCCTGCGCAAGGCCGCCGGCCGCGCCCTGCGCGCGCCTGCGCTGCCTTGCCAAGCCCTTGCTTGCGGCGCGCCGCCGCGCGCCTGGCCTGCCGCTTGCCCCCGGCAGCAGGCCCCTGCGATTGTCTCGCCCGATCAACCCAGTGCATCTTTGCCATGGATACCATTTTCGGAGTACCGCTGCCCGCCCTGTTGAGCCAGCTTTTGCTGGGGCTGGTCAACGGTTCGTTCTACGCCATTCTCAGCCTTGGCCTGGCTGTGATCTTTGGCCTGCTCAACGTCATCAACTTTGCCCATGGCGCGCTGTTCATGATGGGCGCCGTTGTGGCCTGGATGGCCGCCAATTACCTGGGCATCAACTACTGGGTGATGCTGGTGGGCGCGCCCGTGGTCGTGGGGCTGTTTGGCATCGTGCTCGAACGCTTTTTCCTGCGCTGGATTTACAAGCTCGACCACATCTACGGCCTGTTGCTGACGCTGGGGCTGACGCTGCTGATCGAGGGCGCGTTCCGCTCGGCCTATGGCGTCTCTGGCTTGAGTTACGGCACGCCTGATTTGCTCAAGGGCGGCGTGAACCTGGGTTTCATGTTCATGCCCAAGTACCGCGCCTGGGTGGTCGTGGCCTCGCTGGCGGTGTGCCTGTTCACCTGGTTCATGATCGAGAAGACGCGCCTGGGCTCGTACCTGCGCGCCGGCACTGAGAACCCGCGTCTGGTGGAGGCCTTCGGCATCAACGTGCCGCTGATGATCACGCTGACCTACGGCTTTGGCGTGGCGCTGGCGGCCTTTGCCGGCGTGCTGGCCGCGCCGATCTACCAAGTCTCGCCGCTGATGGGGCAAAACCTCATCATCACCGTGTTTGCCGTGGTGGTCATTGGCGGCATGGGCTCCATCATGG
>JAUMYI010000106.1:0-4973 GCA_030528705.1 Comamonadaceae bacterium
AGGCCCGCAGCAAGCCCGACGGCAGCCAGGGTGAGGGCTGGCAAGAAGGCGACTGCCCGTCATCGGCGCGCTGTGCAGAATCCATAGAATCCAGCGCCAAAGTGCTCAGAGCCTGTTCAAAGGCTCTCAGACCAGACACACAAAAACATGCCGCCCTGGCCTGCAGGCATGTGGAGACTTTGCATGATCGACAAGATCGTTCCATCCATCGAAGCGGCATTGGCCGATGTGGCCGATGGTGCGACCATTCTGGTCGGCGGTTTTGGCGCGGCTGGCGTGCCCGAGGCGCTGATCGACGGGCTGATCGCCCAAGGGGCGCGCGATTTGACCATCGTCAACAACAACGCCGGCAATGGCGATACCGGCTTGGCCGCGCTGCTCAAGGCCGGGCGGGTGCGCAAGATCATTTGCAGTTTTCCACGCCAGGCCGATTCCTATGTGTTCGATTCACTCTACCGCAGTGGCCAGATTGAGCTGGAGTTGGTGCCGCAAGGCAATCTGGCTGAGCGCATCCGCGCCGCAGGCGCTGGCATCGGCGCATTTTTCTGCCCTACGGCCTATGGCACGCAGCTGGCCCAGGGCAAGGAAACGCGCGTCATTGACGGCCGCCATTACGTGCTCGAATACCCCATCCACGGCGACGTGGCGCTGATCCAGGCCGAGCGCGGCGACCGCTGGGGCAATCTGTGCTATCGCATGGCCGCGCGCAATTTCGGCCCGGTGATGGCCACAGCCGCGCGCACCACCATCGCCACGGTGCATGAGGTGCTGCCGCTGGGCGCCATGGATCCCGAAAGCATTGTCACGCCCGGTATTTACGTGGACCGCGTGGTGCCTATCGAGCGTCGCGCTGCGCGTGGCGCCGGCTTCAAGAGCGCGGCGCAGCCACCGGCAACAGCACAGCGAGAAAGGGCCCAGCCATGAGCCAAGCAACGCCCAGCGCCTGGCAGCGCCGCAGCAAGGATGAATTGGCGCGCCGCGTGGCGCAGGACATCCACGACGGCGCTTACGTCAATCTCGGCATTGGCATGCCCACACTGGTGGCCAACCACATCCCGGCAGGGCGCGAGGTGGTGCTGCACAGCGAAAACGGCATTCTTGGCATGGGCCCTGCCCCCGCCGCCGGCCAGGAGGATTACGACCTCATCAATGCAGGCAAACAGCCCATCAGCCTGCTGCCCGGCGGCTGCTTCTTCCACCACGCCGACAGCTTTGCCATGATGCGCGGCGGGCATCTGGACATTTGCGTGCTGGGCGCTTTTCAGGTTTCAGCCACTGGCGATCTGGCCAACTGGAGCACGGGCGAGCCCGGCGCCATTCCCGCCGTGGGCGGGGCCATGGATCTGGCCATCGGCGCCCGCCAGACCTGGGTGATGATGGATTTGTGCACCAAGGACGGCCAGAGCAAGATCGTCGCGCAGTGCAGCTACCCGCTGACCGGGCTGGGCTGCGTCAAGCGCATCTACACCGACCTGGCCACGCTGGAGTGCACGCCCAGCGGCCTGCGCCTGATCGACACCGCGCCAGGCATGAGCCTGGATGCGCTGCAACGCCTCATTGGCTTGCCGCTGCAACCAGTTTGAGCTGCAGCCGCAACGCCACCATCCCCCATCGCAAGGAGTGCATTGCCCATGAATACCCAACAAGCCTTTCTCTGCGACGCCGTTCGCACCCCCATAGGCCGATACGGCGGCAGCCTCTCGGGCGTGCGGCCTGACGATCTGGCCGCGCACGTGCTGCACGCACTGCTGCAACGCAACCCCACGCTGGATGCAGCAGCGATCGACGACGTGCTGCTGGGCTGCGCCAACCAGGCGGGCGAAGACAACCGCAACGTCGCGCGCATGGCCGCACTGCTGGCGGGCCTGCCCGAGGGCGTGCCCGGCGCCACGCTCAACCGCCTGTGCGGCTCCGGGCTGGACGCCATTGCCAGCGCCGCGCGCGCCATCAAGGCCGGCGAGGCCCAGCTGATGCTCGCTGGTGGCGTCGAGAGCATGAGCCGCGCGCCCTTCGTCATGCCCAAGGCCGACAGTGCTTTTGCGCGCCACAACGCCGTGTACGACACCACCATCGGCTGGCGCTTCATCAACCCGGCCATGCGCGCTCAATACGGCGTGGACTCCATGCCCGAGACCGCCGAGCACGTCGCGGACGAACACCGCATCGCCCGCGAAGACCAGGACCGCTTCGCCCTGGCCAGCCAGAGCAAGGCCCTCAAGGCCCAGGAAGCCGGCCTATTCGATGCCGAAATTGCCCCCGTGACGCTGCCGCAGAAAAAAGGCGAGCCCATCGTCTTCGCGCGCGATGAACACCCGCGCGCCACCTCGCTGGAGGCCCTGGCGCGGCTCAAAGGCATCGTGCAGCCCGATGGCAGCGTCACCGCTGGCAACGCCAGCGGCGTCAACGACGGCGCAGCCGCCGTCATCGTCGCCAGCGAAGCGGCGGCCGCGCGCCACGGCCTGACCCCGCGCGCGCGCATCGTCGCCAGCGCCGTGGCCGGCGTGGCCCCGCGCGTCATGGGCATCGGCCCGGCGCCAGCCGTCCAAAAGCTGCTGGCCCAGACCGGCATCGGGCTGGACGCCATCGATCTGATCGAGCTCAACGAAGCCTTTGCCGCCCAGGCCCTGGCCGTGCTGCGCCTGCTCTCGCTGCCCGGCGACGACCCGCGCGTCAACCCCTGCGGCGGCGCCATTGCGCTGGGCCACCCGCTGGGCGCCAGCGGCGCACGCTTGGCCGGCACGGCCATGCACCAGCTGCAACGCAACGGCGGCCGCTATGCCCTGTGCACCATGTGCATCGGCGTCGGCCAGGGCATTGCCATGCTGCTGGAAAAAGTCTGAGCGCCCTCGCACCCCCCCCACGCCATGCAAGCCATGGCGTCATGAACACCTCATCACACAAGGAGATCAACGCATGCTTCCCAATCAGACACGCCCCCTGCCCGCCCCTGCCCCGTCCCGCCGCCGCTGGCTGGGCCGCGCCGCACTGGCCCTGGCCGCCTGCGCCTGCCTGTGGGGCGCGCAGCCCAGCGCAGTGCAGGCGCAGGACTTTCCCGCCAAGCCCGTCACCATCGTCGTGCCCTTCCCCGCAGGCGGCACCACCGACCTGCTGGCGCGCATCCTCGGCCAGCACCTGAGCCAGCAATGGGGCCAGAGCGTGGTCATCGACAACAAGGGCGGCGCTGGCGGCAACATCGGCGCCCAGGCCGCCGCGCGCGCTGCGGCCGATGGCTACACGCTGCTGATGGGCACGGTGGGCACGCACGCCATCAACCAAAGCCTGTACAAGAAGCTGCCCTACGACCCCGTCAAGGACTTCCAGCCCCTGAGCCGCGTGGCCCTGGTGCCCAACCTGCTGGTGGCGCACCCGAAGCAGCCCTACAAAACCGTGCAGGAGCTGCTGGATTACGCCCGCGCCAACCCCGGCAAGGTGGACTTTGCCTCCTCGGGCAATGGCACCTCCATCCACCTCTCGGCCGAGCTGTTCAAGCAAATGACCGGCGTGGACATGCAGCACATCCCCTATAAAGGCAGCGCGCCGGCCGGCGCAGACCTGCTGGCCGGCCAGGTGCACATCATGTTCGACAACATGCCCTCGGCCATCCAGAACGTGCGCGCCGGCCGCCTGGTGCCGCTGGCCGTGACCACGGCCACGCGCTCGGCGCAACTGCCCGACGTGCCCACCATTGCCGAGGCCGGCGTGCCCGGCTTCGAGGCCTATTCCTGGTTCGGCCTGTTTGCCCCGGCCGGCACGCCCGAGCCCGTGATGCAGCGCCTGAGCCAGGCGATCACCAAAGCCTTGAACGACCCGCAGGTGGTGCAGAAATTCGCCGAGCAAGGCGCCATCGCCCACCCCGAAACCCCTGCCGAGTTCGCCACCTTCATCGGCGCCGAAGCCAAGAAATGGCAGGCCGTGGTCAAGGCCTCCGGCGCCAGCGTGGATTGAACATCCAAGCCAAGGCCGCAGCGCCTACCCTGCGCCTGCGGCGCATCGGCCGCTGGTTCTCCGCAAATTTTGCGGAGAAGAATGGCTTGCCATCCCACCCAAGGATTGGCCCATGAATGCATGGCTCAGGCCATCGGCCAATCCAGCGCGCTGATCTCCTGCGCCAGCGCCAGCAGCTCGCTGGCGGCCTGCTGCACCAGCAGCGCGCCCTTGGCAGCGTTGGCGGCCAGGGCGTTGCCGGCTGCGCCCTGGCGGTTGTAGTCCTGCATCATCCAGCCCATCTTGGCGCTGTGGCCATTGCCCAGGATGCGGTGGCGCTGCGCGCGCTGCTCGGCGCTGGTGCGAAAGTGCTGCGCCTGGGCCATGCAGACCTGCTCGGGGTGCAGGTGCAGCATGATGGACGTTTCCTCCTCGCCGCCGTGGATGCCAAAGCGCGCCTCGTGCGCGCTGGTCTGCGCCTGCGGCGCCTGGCTGCGCGGCAACTGGTACCAACTGCTGCTGTAAGTCAGCAGGCCATGCGCCTGGCGCAACTGGCGCGCCACGATGTCCATCACACTGGTTTGCCCGCCATGGCTGTTGAACAGCAACAGGCGTTGCACGCCGCTGGCGGCCACGCCGGCGCCAATGTCGTTCCACAGCGCCAAGATGGTGCTGGCCGACAGCGTCAGCGTGCCGGCAAAGGCGGCGTGCTCGGGGCTAAAGCCAATGGCCTGCAACGGCAGGAACAGCACCGGCGGGCGCTGCGCCGGCGGCTGCTGCACCCAGAGCTGCTGCGCCGCCTGCACAATACCGCGCGTGATCGCGGCATCGACGCCCAGCGGCAAATGCGGGCCATGCTGCTCGGTCGCCCCCAGCGGCAGCACCGCCACGGTGCGCGCCAGCAGCGCCGTGGCGGCGCGGGCGCTGAAATCGCGGGTGCTCAGGGCGTCCCACTGGCAAGTGGGCCAGGCATCGGTCTCGGGGGCTGGCGGTGTGGCGGCGGACATGGCCGGCATTATCGGCCTTGCCAGCCTGTTCCAATGCTCTCG
>JAUMYI010000106.1:5073-7952 GCA_030528705.1 Comamonadaceae bacterium
CCCCGCCCTCTTGGCAGCGCCGCCCAGGCATGCCAGGCGTGAATGTGAACAGTGAAGAATTGCAGTGAAGAACCACCATCTGATCGTGAATGAAGCCTCCCCCTGCCTGCTCAGGCCCCGTGCCCCGGCGGGGCAAGCCCGCCAAGGCCTGCGCACTGCGCTGACGGCGCTGACGGCGCTGGCCTGGCTGGCCGCGCTGCTGCCCGCAGCCCAGGCACAGCAGCCCCTGGTGCAAACCGAAGCGCCTGCCACTTTCCATCTGAGCGCGCCAGCGCAAACCTCATCGCCCGCCCCGCTGGCGCTGCGCCTGAACGACAGCGGCACGGCGGCCCAGGTGCGCACGCCGCACGTGCACGCCCAGCTACTGGCCGATGCGCCGCAGGGCATTGCGCCAGGGCGCAGCTTCAGCCTGGGCCTGCTCATCAACCATGCGCCGCAATGGCATACCTATTGGCAAAACCCGGGCGATTCGGGCATGGCCACCGAGCTGCATTGGCAGCTGCCTGGCGGCTGGCAGGCCAGCGGCATCGCCTGGCCGGTGCCGCAAAAGCTGCGCATCGGTGAGCTGGCCAACTACGGCTACGAGCAGCAGGTGCTGCTGCCAGTGCACATCGAATTGCCCGCCGATTGGCAGCCGCCCGGCGGCGCCAGCCAGGTGGAGATCGGCCTGGAGGCCAGCTGGCTGGCATGCCGGCTCGAATGCATTCCCGAGCAGGGCAGCTTCCGCCTGAGCCTGCCGCTGGACGTGCCGCTGCAGGCCCATGCGGCGCAGTTCGCACAGGCCCGCGCCGAGCTGCCGCTGGCGCTGCCCGATGCCAGCGGCAGCGCCGCCGCGCAGGGCCAGCGCCTGAGCCTGCGCGTGCATGGCCTGCCCGCCGCGCTGCACGGCCAGCAACTGGAAGTGTTTGCGCAGCAACCGCAGGTCATCGCCCATGGCGCACGCGCAGGGCGAGACTGGCAGCAGCGTTGGGAGCAGGACGACTGGGTGGCCGAGCTGCCGCTCTCGCCCGAGCGCGAGAACAACCCAGCCATGCTCGATGTGCTGCTCACGCCGCTGGCGCGCAGCGAAGGCGGCCAGTGGGATCCCCAGACGCACGACGCCGCCAGCGCCGGCCCCAAGGGCTGGGCCGTGCAAGTGCCCGTCACCAGCGGCTGGCGCAGCGCCGATGCGCTGGCATTGCCCGCCGCCGACGCCCCGCCTGCTGCCCCAGGCGCTGCGGGCATGGCCGACGCTGGCGCAGGCCCTGGCCCTCGCAACAGCGCCGCCGGCACAGCCGCGCCAGCGCAAGCGGCCGCGCTGGGCTGGAGCTTGCCTCGCTGGGGCCTGATGCTGCTGCTGGCCATGCTGGGCGGCGCCGTGCTCAACCTCATGCCCTGCGTGTTTCCGGTGCTGGCCATCAAGGCGCTGGCGCTGGCGCGCTACGGCAAAGATCGCACGGCCCAGCGCCAGAGCGCCTGGGCCTATGGCGCTGGCGTGGTGCTGTCCTTCGCCGCCATGGGCGCGCTGGTCATGGCGCTGCGCGCCGGCGGCGCGCAACTGGGCTGGGGCTTTCAACTGCAATCGCCCTGGTTTGTCGCCGCCCTGACGGTGCTGTTCACCGTCATGGGCCTGGCGCTGGCCGGCGTGATCGGCCTGCAGCTGTGGCTGCCCGCCGCCTGGCGCGGCGGCAGCGCGCCGGGCGCCGCGCGCTCTCCCGTGCTCGAATCGCTGGGCGCTGGCGTGATTGCGGTGCTGGTGGCCTCGCCCTGCACCGGCCCCTTTCTGGGCGCGGCGCTGGGCGCCACGCTGAGCCTGCCGGCCTGGGCGGCGCTGGCCATCTTCGTGGCCATTGGCGTGGGCATGGCCCTGCCCTTCATGGCGCTGGTGTGGTTCCCCGCCCTGCTCGATCGCCTGCCCCGGCCCGGCGCCTGGATGGAAACCTTCCGCACCGCCATGGCCTTCCCGATGTTTGCCACCGTGGTCTGGCTGCTGTGGGTGTTGGCCAGCCAAGTCGGCAGCAACGCCATGATTGCCTGGCTGTTCGCACTGTGGGCGCTGTGCTTTGCGCTGTGGCTGCTGGGCAAGCGCCCGGCGCTGCAGCGCGGCCTGGCGCTGCAGGCGCTGTGGCTGCTGGCGCTGGCCGTGCCGCTGGCCGTGGCCGCCAGCGGCGGGCGCTACTTCAGCCAAAGCACGGCCGCCGGGCCTGAAGCCCAGGCGCTGGGCGCTCCTGCCGCCGCACAGGGCTGGCAGCCTTGGTCGGCCCAGGCCCAGGAGCAAGCCCTGGCCGCCGGCCAGCCGGTGTTCGTCGATTTCACCGCCAGCTGGTGCATCACCTGCCAATACAACAAAGCCACGACCCTGGCCGACACCGAAGTCCTGGCCGACTTCCGCGCCGCAGGCGTGCGCCTGCTGCGCGCGGACTGGTCGCGCCAAAACCCGGACATCACCGCCGAGCTACAGGCGCTGCAGCGCAACGGCGTGCCCACCTATGCGCTGCACGTGCCCGGCCAGCCCCCGCAGGTGCTGACCGAGATCCTCGACAAGCAGGCGCTGCGCGCCCAGCTGCAAGCGTTGCGCTGAGAGCCTGTTGGCTGCCCCCGCGCAGGGATTTTGGACAGGCGCTCACACCGCCACAGGGGCCTTGATGGCCGGGTGGTGCTGGTAGCCGCGCACCTCGAAGTCTTCGTAGACGTAGTCGAAGATCGACGCGGGCCGGCGTGCGATGTGCAGTTGCGGATACGGATAAGGCGTGCGCGAGAGCTGCTCGCGCACCTGCTGCACATGGTTGTCGTAAATGTGGCAATCGCCGCCCGTCCAGATGAAATCGCCCACGTGCAGGCCAGTCTGCTGCGCCACCATGTGCGTGAGCAGCGCGTAGCTGGCGATGTTGAAGGGCACG
>JAUMYI010000107.1 GCA_030528705.1 Comamonadaceae bacterium
CAGCCAACGCCCGAACAGCCAGGTCGCCAGCGCCAGCGCAGCCAGCAGCCACAGGCCGTAGGCACGCAAAAAGGCGCTGATGCCCATGAGGATTTCCGTCAGCAGCGGCAGGCTGCGCCGGCCGCCGGCAAAGACGCTGGCGACCTGCGGCACGACGTAGCTGAGCAGGAAGATGACGATGACGATGCCCACCACGGTGACGATGGCCGGGTACAGGGCCGCGCCGGTGATCTGGGCCTGCAGGGCCTGGCGGTTTTCCAGCTCGTCGGCCAGGCGTTCGAGCACCAGCGCCAGCTCGCCGCTTTGCTCGCCGGCGCCGGCCACGGCTACGTAGACCTCGGAGAATTCCTGCGGCCAGGCGGCCAGGGCGCGGGCGAAGCTGCTGCCGGCGTTGACCTCGGCGCGCAGGCTGGCCACCAGGTGCTGCTGGCGCAGGTCTTCGGCTTCCTCGGCCAGCATGGCCAGGGCGCGCTCCAGCGTCAGGCCGGAGGAGACCAGGCCGGCGAGCTGGCGCGTCCAGATGGCCAGCGCCGTGGCGTTGAAGACGCGCCGGCGCAGCCAGCCGCTGCCTGCGGCGGCCTGCGCCGGGGCGCTGGCGGCAACGGCATCGACGCGCAGCGGCACCAGGCCCTGGGCGCGCAGTTGCGAGCGCGCGCTGCGCGCGGAGTCGGCCTCCAGCGTGCCTTTGCGCGGCTGGCCCAGTTCGTCGATGGCTTCGAAGGAGTAGGCGGGCATGAAGGGGCGGGGGTGCAGAGGCTTTGAACGGGTTCTTAGACAGAGCGGCTCAGGCCGCCGTCCACGCGCAGGTTCTGGCCGGTGATGTAGGCCGCGCCGTCCGAGGCCAGAAAGGCCACCGTGGCGGCGATTTCCTCGCTCTTGCCGTAACGCTGCAGCGGCACGCTCTGGCGGCGCTCCTCGGTGGCCGGCAGGCTGTCGATCCAGCCGGGCAGGATGTTGTTCATGCGGATGTTGTCGGCAGCGAACTGGTCGGCAAAGAGCTTGGTGAAGCTAGCCAGGCCGGCGCGGAACACGGCCGAGGTGGGGAACAGCGCGCTGGGCTCGAAGGCCCAGGCGGTGGAGATGTTGACGATGGCGCCGCCGCCCTGGCGCTGCATCAGCGGCACGACCAGGCGCGTGGGGCGCACGACGTTGAGCAAATAGGTGTCCATGCCGCGGTGCCAGTCCTCATCGCTGAGTTCGAGCACCGGCGCGCGCGGGCCGTGGCCGGCGCTGTTGACCAGCACGTCCACGCGGCCCCAGCGCTGCTCGGCCAGGGCCACCAGGCGCTGCAGGTCTTCGGTGGACTGGTTCGAGCCGGTCACGCCCACGCCGCCGAGCTCGCGCGCCAGCGCCTCGCCCTTGCCGGAGGAGGAGAGGATGCCCACGGCAAAGCCATCGGCGGCCAGGCGCCGCGCGGCGGCCGCGCCCATGCCGCTGCCGCCGGCGGTGATCAGGGCCACTTTCTGTGTGGTCGTCATTGCAAGTTCTCCTTCTGAAAATTCATTGCGGCCGCCGTGGCGGCTGAGGGTGCGCGTGCCGCCAGGTCCAGGGCGGCGTGGGCTCGCGCTGCGCCCACAGGCCCTTGCCGCTGCGCTGCGCCTGTTGTTGCAGGCGCAGCAGCCGCGGGTAGTCGCGCGCCGTGCCGCGGTGCACCCAGGCCAGGCCTTGCGCGACCAGGCGCTCGGCCACGGGCACGCCGGCGCAGTGTAGATCGACCAGGGTGCGGCCATAGCGGTCGCGCTGCGCGCGCGCGGGCGATGCGGGCAATTGCACGCGCTGGTGCAGGCACAGCCTCAGCAGCGCCTGCCGAGCGGCCTGACCGTAGGGCTGGCGCAGCTCGGGCGCGTCAATGGCGCGCAGGCGCAGCTTGAGCTGCTGCACGCGCGCGCCGTGCTGGCAACGCGCCTGTAGCGAATCGCCATCGGAGACGCGGGTGACGATGCACTGCGCTGGCGCGGCCAGCGCGCCGGCCGCCTGGGCCGGGCCGGCAGGCAGCAGCCAAGCCAGGCACAGCAGCGCCAGCGCGGCCAGCCGCGCCAGCCAATGGTGCAGGGGGGAGCGCAAGGCGTGGTGCAGGGCCTGGCCCTTGGCCTGGCGCGGCGCTGGCGGGCGGGCAGGGCAGGGCGGTGCTGCGCTGGGCAGCCGGGCCGGGGCCGTTGTCATGGCGCAGGCGTTGCGGGTGCTGCCGCTGCCGGGCCATCGCCCGCCTGGCCCTGGCCTTGGGCCTGCGCGTGGGCCGCAGCCAACTGGGCCTGGGCCAGGCCGGCGTGCATGTGGTTGCACTGCGCCAGCTGCAAGAACAGGGCGCTGTGGTCCAGCGGGCCCAGCCCGCTGTCCAGCGCCTGCTGGTAGAGCTGCGCCAGCAGCGCGGTAATGGGGGCTTCAAAGCCCAGCTCGGCGCTGCTGGCCAGCACGTTACGCAAGTCCTTGAGCTGCACGGCCATGCGCCCGCGCGGCGCGAAGTCGTGCGCCACCATGCGCTGGCCGTGCAGCTCCAGGATGCGGCTTTGCGCAAAGCCGCCGGCCATGGCCTCGCGCACCTTGGCCGGGTCGGCGCCGCCTTTTTCGGCCAGCAGCAGGCCCTCGGCCACGGCGCCGATGGTGATGCCCACGATCATCTGGTTGACCAGCTTGGCCAGCTGGCCGCTGCCGGCCTCGCCCACGCGGGTGGCGCGGCCCAGCACGGCCAGCAGGGCCTGCACTTCAGGGCGGGCGAAGACCTCGGCCGGCCCGCCGACCATGATGGCCAGCGTGCCGGCCTGGGCGCCGACGGTGCCGCCCGAGACTGGCGCATCCAGCGCGAGTACGCCGCGCGCCTGCAGCAGCGCGGCGTGCTCACGCGCCTGGCGCGGCTGCATGGAGCCCATGTCGATGAACAGACTGCCCGGCCGCAGCGCCTGGGCCACGCCGTGCGCCTGCAGCACCTGGGCGCTGATGGCGCCGCTCTCGAGCATGGCAATGCTGATGTCGGCTGCTGCCACGGCCTGCGCGGCGCTGGCGTGGCCGTGCGCGCCGGCCCGGCACAGGGCCTCGGTCTTGCTGGCGGTGCGGTTCCAGACGTGCAGCGCATAGCCCGCATCGAGCAGGCGCTGCGCCATGGGCTGGCCCATCAGGCCGGTGCCCAGAAAGGCAATGGTCGGGGAGGTGCTGTCGGTGTGCATGTGATGTTCTGTGGGCCAGGCAGGGCAGAGCAGGCGGTGAGTTTGGGTATAGTACGGCCCCGCCCGGGCCAGAGAGCCCGCACAAGCCCTTGTGCGGGTATTTTTTTGCGCTGCGCCCGGCCTGTGTTTCGTTTTTCCCCCTTCCTGCCCCTTCTCCCATGGCATCCATTTCCCTGCGCAACGTCATCAAACGCTACGGCCGTGGTGCCAAGGTCAACCAGGTCATCCACGGCATCAACGCAGAGATTGCCGATGGCGAGTTCATCGTGATCGTGGGCCCCTCGGGCTGCGGCAAGTCCACGCTGCTGCGCATGGTGGCCGGGCTGGAGGAAATCTCCGGCGGCGAGATTCTCATCGGCGAGCAGGTCGTCAACGATCTGGAGCCGGCGCGGCGCGACATCGCCATGGTGTTCCAGAACTACGCGCTGTACCCGCACATGAGCGTGTTCGAGAACATGGCCTACGGCCTGAAGATCGCCAAGACCCCGGCCGATGAAATCAAGCGCCGCGTGGACAAGGCCGCGCACATCCTGGAGTTGGGGCATTTGCTCGAACGCAAGCCGCGCGAGCTCTCGGGCGGGCAGCGCCAGCGCGTGGCCATGGGCCGCGCCATCGTGCGCCAGCCGCAGGTGTTTTTGTTCGACGAGCCGCTGTCCAACCTGGACGCCAAGCTGCGCGCGCAGACCCGGCTGGAAATCCAGAAGCTGCACCGCGAGCTGGGCATCACCTCGCTGTTTGTCACGCACGATCAGGTCGAGGCCATGACGCTGGCGCAGCGCATGATCGTGCTCAGCGGCGGGCACATGGAGCAATTTGGCACGCCCGAGGAGGTCTATCACACGCCTGCGACGACCTTCGTGGCCAGCTTCATCGGCTCGCCGCCGATGAACCTGCTCCAGCACGCCCCTGGCAGCCCGCAGGGGCTGATCACCGGCATCCGCCCCGAACATCTGGATCTGGTCGAGCCTGGCCAGGGCTGGCCCATCGTCGTTGAATCGGTGGAGCTGCTGGGCGCCGAGCGCCTGATCTATGCCCGCCTGCAAGGCGAGGGCCTGATCGTGCGCATCGAGGAAGGCCGCTTCGTGCCCGAGCCGGGCCAGACCCTGCACGTGCAGCCCCGCGCCGGGCGCCTGCACTACTTCGACGCGGCAAGCGGCCTGCGCGTCGAGCGCGCGGCCTGAGCCTTTCCCTCCCACTTCACTGCGCGCGCGCCGCGCCGCGAGGGGCCGCCGAGGCTCCCTCAGGCGTCGGCCATGCTCAGCGCCTCCTGCATGTCCACGGCCACGATGCGAGAGACGCCGCGCTCTTGCATGGTCACGCCGATGAGCTGCTCGGCCATTTCCATGGCGATCTTGTTGTGGCTGATGTAGAGGAACTGGGTGTGCGCGCTCATGCGCTTGACCAGGCGCGCATAGCGTTCGGTGTTGGCGTCGTCCAGCGGCGCGTCCACCTCGTCGAGCAGGCAAAAGGGCGCGGGGTTGAGCTGGAAGATGGCAAACACCAGGGCGATGGCCGTCAAGGCCTTTTCGCCGCCCGAGAGCAGGTGGATGGTCTGGTTGCGCTTGCCCGGCGGCTGGGCCATGACCTGCACGCCTGAGTCGAGGATTTCCTCGCCCGTCATGATGAGCTTGGCCTGGCCGCCGCCGAACAGCTCGGGGAACATGGCGCCAAAGTGCTGGTTGACGGTGTCGAAGGTGTTTTGCAGCAGCTCGCGGGTTTCGGCGTCGATGGTGCGAATCGCTTCTTCCAGCGTGGCCATGGCCTCTTGCAGGTCGCTGGCCTGGGCGTCCAGGTAGGTCTTGCGCTCGTTGGCCTGGCCCAGCTCCTGCAGCGCGGCCAGGTTGACGGGGCCCAGGGCCTCCATCTGGCGCTGCATGCGCTCGATCTCGCCTTGCAGGCCCTCCAGGCGCACCTGGCCCTGGGCGATGCTGTGCGCCACGGCCTGTTTGTCGCTTTCGGCCTCGGTCAGCAGGTCTTCGAATTGCTGCCAGGCCAGTTGCGCGGCCTGCTCTTTCAGGCGCAGCTCGGTGATGCGCTGGCGCAGCGGCTCCAGCGCGCGCTCCTTGTGCATGCGGGCCTCGTCGGCGGCGCGCAGTTGGCGGCCCATGTCGTCGTAGTGCTGGCGCGCTTGCTGCAGGCGCTGCTCGCAGTCGAGCTTGAGGGCCTGGGCCTGCTCCAGACCATCGAGCGCGCCGGTCTGGGCAAAGCGCGCCTGTTCGATCTGCGCCTGCTCAAGCTCTTGCTGCAGGGCCTGCAGTTGCTGGTCGGCGGTGGCCAGGCTGCGCTGCAACTCCTGGCGGCGGTGCTGGATGCTTTGCTGGCCGAACTGTGATTCCTGCAACTGGCGCTCGAGCTGGCGCAACTGCTCGCGCGCCTGGCCCAGTTGGCGCTCGGCCGCGTCCACGGCTTCGTCCTGCGTCAATTGCAGGGCCTGGGCCTGGGCCAGCTGGGCGTCGAGTTCTTCAAAGCGCGCTTCGGCCTCGATGCTGCGCGCCTGCAGCTCCTCCTGGCCGAGTTGCAGCTCTTGCCAGTCGTCCTCCAGCCGGGCGTGCGCGGCGCGCAGTTGCTCGGCCTGCTGGCTCAGCTGCATGACTTCGACTTGCAGCTGGTGGGCCTGTTTTTGCGCCTGGTCGGCGGCGCTGCGGCGCTGTTGCAGCGCGGCGGCGGCCTCCTGGTAGGCGCTCTCGGCCTGGGCCTGGGCGCTGCGCAGCGCCTGCACGCTGGCCTCTTGCGCTTGGCAGTCGGCCTGCAGGGCCTCGATCTCCTGGGCGCGCGCCAGCAGGCCGGCCTGCTCGCTGTCCTCGGCGTAAAAGCCCAGGCTGTGGCCGGTGACGCTGTGGCCCTGGGCCAGCAGGATTTGCTCGCCCGGGAGCAGCAGGGGGCGGGCGGCCAGTGCGTCGTCCAGATGGGCGGCGCTGTAGCAGCCCTGTAGCCAATCGGCCAGCACGGCCTGCAGCTGGGGGCTGTCGCAGCGGATTTTCCCGCTCAGCGGCGGCAGGGTCATGGCCGGGTTGGGGGCGGCGGGCGTTGCGCTGGCAGGCGCGGGGCCTGGGCCGCTGGCGTAGAACACCAGCTTGACGGGCGGGCGGCGCTCGGCGCTGGCAAAGCCGCGGATGCGCTCCAGGTCAGAGACGGGCAGGGCGGCCATGCGCTCGCGCAGCGCGGCTTCGACGGCTTGCTCCCAGCCGCTGTCCACGTGCAGTTGGCGCCACAGCGGCTCGAACTGCTCCAGGCCGTGCTCGGCCAGCCAGGGGGCGAGCTTGCCTTCGGCCTGCACCTTCTCTTGCAGGGCGCGCAGCGCCTGCAGCCGCGCCTCCAGGCTGGCGAGCTTGCCGGCGCTGGCCTGCAGCGCGTTTTGCGCCTGGCGGCGCTGGCCGTCCAGCTCGGGCAGGCTGTGCTCCAGCTCGGCCCAGGCGGCCTGGGCCAGCTCGGCTTCTTCGCGCGCCAGCTCCAGCGCCTGCTGCTGCTGGGCCAGTTGCTGTTCGTCGATGGGCTGCAGGCCGCGGCGCTCTTGCTCGATGCGCTCCATGCGGGCTTGCTGCTGCTGCTGGCGCTCGGCCAGGCCGCGCTGCTCGGCGGCCCGCACCTGCAGTTGTTGCTGCACCGGCGGGGCCTGCTGGCGCGCCTGCTCGGCCTGCTCGCGCGCCTGGCGCCAGGTGTGCTCCAGTTCGGGCAGCTGGGCGCTGTGCTCGTCGAGCTGGGCGGCGAGGATTTCGCTGCGCTCCAGCGCGCTGGCGTCGTCGCCTTCGAGCGCGCTCAGGTGCTCGCTGGATTGGCTGGAGCTGTGCTGCCACTGCGCAATCTGCTGTTGCAGCGCGCTGATGCGCTGCTCGGCGCGCTGCTGGCCTTCGAGCACGAAACGGATTTCGGCTTCGAGCTTGCCGACCTCGGCCGAGGCTTCGTAGAGCGCGCCCTGGGCGCTGTTGACCTGCTCGCCGGCGGCGTAGTGCTGCTCGCGCGCCTGCTCCAGCTGCGCGGCGGCGGTTTCGATCTCGCCGGTGTGCCGCTGCAGCTCGTCCATGGCCTGCTGGCCGGCGGCCTGGGCCTGGGCCAGCTCCTGCTGGGCCTTTTGCTGGCGCAGCAGCCACAGCTGCTGCTGCGCCAGCGTGACGCGCTCTTGCAGCTGGGTGTACTGCGCGGCGACTTCGGCCTGGGCCTGCAGCTTGCCCAGTTGGTTGCCCAGCTCGCGCAGGATGTCTTCAATGCGGGTGAGGTTCTCGCGCGTGTCCTTCAGGCGCGCCTCGGTTTCCTTGCGGCGCTCCTTGTATTTGGAAACGCCGGCCGCTTCCTCCAGAAACAGGCGCAGCTCCTCGGGCTTGGATTCGATGATGCGGCTGATCGTGCCTTGGCCGATGATGGCGTAGGCGCGCGGGCCCAGGCCGGTGCCGAGGAACACGTCCTGCACGTCCTTGCGGCGCACCTGCTGGTTGTTGATGTAGTAGCTGCTGGCGCCCTCGCGCGTGAGCACGCGCTTGACGGCGATCTCGCCAAACTGGTTCCACTGCCCGCCGGCGCGGTGATCGGCGTTGTCGAACACCAGCTCCACGCTGGAGCGGCTGGCGGGCTTGCGCGTGTGCGTGCCGCTGAAGATCACGTCCTGCATGGACTCGCCGCGCAGCTCGCTGGCCTTGGACTCGCCCAGCACCCAGCGCACCGCATCCATGATGTTGGACTTGCCGCAGCC
>JAUMYI010000108.1 GCA_030528705.1 Comamonadaceae bacterium
ACTGCACACGCCGGGGTGCTCTCGCGGGGGGTGAAAAGTGCATAACACGCTCTAAACTCATACACAATCCAGCGGATTCAGCGGCCCGCGAACAAATAGCTGCAAATGGCCACGGAGGCCATCACGGCCACGGCATCGGCCAACAGCGCCGCCAGCAGCGCATGGCGGATGCGCCGCACCTGCACGGCGCCAAAGTACACGGCCAGCACGTAAAAGGTGGTCTCGGACGAGCCCATGATGGTGGAGACCAGATAGCCCACGTAGCTGTCCGGCCCGATGGCCGGATCGTTCAGCGTGGCTGTCATCACGCCGTAGGCGCCCGAGCCCGACAGCGGGCGCAACAAGGCCATGGGCAAGGCCTCGGCCGGCAGGCCCAACGGGGCGGTGAACACCGCCAGCGCCCCGACCAGCACATCCAGCGCGCCGCTGCTGCGCAGCATGCCCACCGCCACCAAAATGGCCACCAGGTAAGGCATGATGCGCAGCGCCACCTCAAAACCGCCCTTGGCGCCTTCGACGAAGGCTTCGTAAATGCGCACGCCGCGCAGCCAGCCAAACAGCAAGAAGCCCACCATCATGCCCGGCACGATCCACGGCGCGATGCGCTTGCCCCAAACGATGCTGGCCGGAATGGCCAGCGCAATGGCCGCCAGCGCCAGCAGGCTGACCCACAGCGGGTAGGCCTGCTGCTGCGCCAAGGCGCTGTCGCCCTCCTCGCCCGCTGGCGCGGCGATCCAGGGCCGCTGCATGGCCAGCTCCTGCGGCGTGGCCTGCCCCATCGGGAAAAATCGCTGCAAACTCCAGACCGCGACGATGGCCGCCAGCGTGGAGGCGGCCGTGGCAAACAAGGTCGTGGGCAGCACCCCGGCCGGATCCATCGAACCCGAGGCCGCGCGGATGGCGATGACCTTGGCCGGCAGCAGCGTCACGCTGGAGGTGTTGATGGCCAGGAACATCACCATGGCATTGGTGGCCGTGCCCGGGCGCGGATTGAGCGCGTCGAGCGCCTGCATGGCGCGGATGCCAAAGGGCGTGGCGGCATTGCCCAGCCCCAGCGCATTGGCCGACATGTTCAGCACCATCGCGCCCATGGCCGGGTGGTTGGCCGGCACCTGCGGAAACAGCCGCACCAGCAAGGGCCTGATCAGCTTGGCCAGCACCAACAGCATGCCGCCCTCCTCGGCCACCTTCATCAGCCCGAGGAACAAGGCCATCACGCCCACCAGCCCAATGGCCAGCTCGATGGCGCCGCTGGCCGAGGAGATCATGCCGGCCGAGAGCTGCTCCATCGGGCCGCTGGCGGCCTGCGCCGCCTGCGCGGCCTGTGCGGCTGCGTCTTCGGCTGCCGCACCGCCAGACGCCTGCGCCGGTGGCTGCCAATGCCATTGGCGCCAGGCGGCCGTGGCAAAGGCCACCACGACCAGCGCGAGAAACACGAGATTCATGGCAGGTGCTCCAAAACGCTCGCCGCGCAGCGATGGGGGCTCGCGGCGTCAGCAGACTCAGCGCGCCAGCGCGGCCTTGACCGCGGCCGAGACCGCGCCCATGTCGGCCTTGCCGGCCAGCTCCTGCTTGGCCTGGGCCATGACCTTGCCCATGTCCGCCGGGCCGCTGGCACCCACGGCGGCGACGATGCGCGCCACGGCGGCAGCCACCTCCTGGGCCGACAGACGCGTCGGCAGGTAGGCCTGCAGCACCTGCAGCTCGGCCTGCTCCTGCGCGACCAGATCCTGCCGCCCGGCTTGCTCGAAGGCGGCAATCGAATCCTTGCGCTGTTTGATGAGCTTGTCCACGATGGCCACGATGGCCGCATCGCCTAGCTCAATGCGCTCGTCCACCTCGCGCTGCTTGATGGCCGCCTGCAGCATGCGGATCGTGCCCAGACGCTGGCTTTCCTTGGCGCGCATGGCGGCCTTCATGTCGTCGGTGATGCGTTCTTTGAGACTCATGGGCGGTGTTCCTTAGTGGTGTTCCTTGGCTGTGTTCGCAAATGCGCCATTGTGCACGCGCTGCGCAGGCAGTCAGCGGCTGCGGGCAGGGCTCGCACCGGGTGTGCACCGGGCGCGCGCAGCAGGCATGAAAAAACCGCGGCAGGCGTCCCTGGCGCGGTTTTTCGCAGGCAGCAAGCCTGTGCAGGCCCGCAGGCAATCAGTACAGCTTCTTGGGCAACTGCATGCTGCGCACGCGCTTGTAGTGGCGCTTGACGGCAGCGGCTTTCTTGCGCTTGCGCTCGGTCGTGGGCTTTTCGTAGAACTCACGGGCGCGCAGCTCGTTGAGCAGGCCCAGCTTTTCGATCGTGCGCTTGAAGCGGCGCAAGGCGATTTCGTACGGCTCGTTTTCTTTGACGCGGATGGTAGTCATTCAGATCAATCAAATGTGGCCAGATGCGCTGTGCAAGGGAGATCAGGCCTTGCGGCCGGCATCTGGCGGTTTCGCCCCGTTTGTTCAGTAACTAGTATGGCCAACGGGGCAATTGCCAGCAAAGCCGCAGATTATAGCGCCTGCGTCTGCGCCAGGCCGGTTTTCTCCAGCGCCTGCGCGCAGGCATGGGCGCTGGCCCAGGCCCACTGGAAGTTGTAGCCGCCCAGCCAGCCGGTCACGTCCAGCACCTCGCCGATGAAAAACAGGCCCGGCTGCGCCGTGCTCTGCATGGTCTTGGAGGACAGCGCGCGCGTGTCCACGCCGCCGATGGTGACCTCGGCCTTGGCATAGCCCTCGGTGCCGCTGGGGGTGATGCGCCACTGCGTCAGCTGCGCCGCCAGCGCCTGCAGGGCCTTGTCGCCCACCTGGTCGATGGGGCGCTGCCACTGCGGCTGCCGGGCCAGCAAGGCATCGGCCAGCCGCGCCGGCAACCACTGCGCCAGCACATTGCCCAGCAGGCGCCGGCTGCTGCGCTTGGCCTCGTGCAGCGCCTGCGGCACATCCAGCCCGGGCAGCCAGTTGATCTGCAGCGCCTGCCCAGGCTGCCAGTAGCTCGATATCTGCAAAATGGCCGGCCCGGACAGGCCCCGATGGGTGAACAGCAAATCCTCGTGAAACACCGGCGCAGCCGCCGCGCGGCCCTTGCCGCCTGGCGCTGCACCGGCTGCAGCCGCCGTGCCTGCCGCGCCTGCCGTGCCAATCGCCACGGGCACGGCCAGGCCCGCCAGCGCAGCGTAGGCAGCCCAATCGGCGGCGGCAAAAGTCAGCGGCACCAGCCCCGGGCGGCAAGGCACCAGCGGCAGGCCGAACTGGCGGGCAATGCGGTGGCCCAGGTCGCTGGCGCCGATTTTGGGGATGGGCAGCCCGCCCGTGGCCACCACCAACTGCGCGGCCTGCGCCTGGCCGCGCGCCGTGCGCACGCCATAGCGCGGCGCGGCGCTGCTCTGGTTGGCGGGCTGCGCCAGCGCCTGCGGCAGTTGCTCCACGCCGTGCACTTCGCAGCCCTGCCAGAGCTGCACGCCGGCCTGCTCGCACAACTGACGCAACATGTCGATGATGCGCTGCGCGCCCTGGTCGCAAAACAACTGGCCCTTGTGCTTTTCATGAAAGCCGATGCCGTGCTGCTGCAGCAGCGCCATGAAATCCTGGGGCGTGAAGCGCGACAGCGCCGAGCGGCAAAAGTGCGGGTTCTCGCTGATGAAATGCCGCTGCGGCGCGCGCACGTCCAGATCGCGGTTGGTGAAATTGCAGCGCCCGCCGCCGGAGATGCGGATCTTCTCGGCCAGGCGCCGCGCATGGTCAATCAGCAGCACCTTCAGCCCGCGCTGGCCGGCTTGCGCCGCGCAGAACAGACCGGCCGCGCCCGCGCCCAGCACGATGGCATCGAACTGGGCCGGCTGGGCTGCGGCGCTGGCCTGCTGCGGCACGGGCGGCACGGGCGACTGGGCCACAGCCATCAGCAGGGCATGGCCGCCAGCGCCGCGGCCTGCGGCGCCTGCGCCAGCCACTGGCGCGCCTTGAGCACGTCGCCGACGATGATGATGGCCGGGCTGGCGATGCGCTGCGCCTGCATGTGCTCCACCATCGCGCCCAGCTCGGTCAGCAGGCGCTTCTCGCCTGGCAGCGAGGCCGATTGCACCACGGCCACCGGCGTGTGCGCCGGCAGGCCTTGCAGCAGGCCGGCCTGGATTGCCTGCGCGCCGCGCACCCCCATGTAGATCACCAGCGTCAGGCGGCAAGCATGGGCCGTGGCCGCCAGCGCCGGCCAGTCCATGGCCGGCTGGCCCGGCGCGAGCTGGCCCGTCACCAGCAGCACGCCGTGGGCGAAGTCGCGGTGCGTCAGCGGCGCGGCCAGCGCCGTGGCCGCCGCCACGCCGGAGGACACGCCGTTGACCACCTGCGCGGCCACGCCCGCCTCATGCAGGCGTTGCAGCTCCTCGCCGCAGCGGCCGAAGATCGCCGGATCCCCGCCCTTGAGGCGTACTACCGTCTCGCCGGCCAGGGCCTGCTCAATCATCAGGCGCTCGATCTCGGCCTGCGGCGTGCTGTGGCCGCCGCCGCGCTTGCCCACGTGCACGATGCGCGCCGTGGGCGCAGCAAAGGCCAGCACCTGCTCGCCCACCAGGTCATCGACCAGCAACACCGTGGCCTGGCCGATGGCGCGCACGGCCTTGAGCGTGAGCAGCTCCGGATCTCCAGGCCCGGCGCCCACCAGCCAGCATTGCCCGAGGCCGCGCGGGCCTTCGGAGCGCGGCGCTGGCGTGGCGGCCGCCGCAGCGGGCCGGGTGGAATCGAGAATGCGTGTGGGCATACGGCACAGGGCAAGGCAAGACAGACGGGGGCACTGCAGCGGGCAATGCACACTGCGCTCCGCCACCGGGCCCTTTCCGAATCCAAAGCGAATCCAAAGGGCGTGAAATTCAAAGGGCGTGTATTGTGCGCGAATCTGGGCGCGCGCCAGTAGCGCCAGTAGCAAGCCTTGCCTTGCCCCCGCAACGTCGCGGGTTTGAACAGGTCTTCAACGCTGCGGCTGCTTGCTGGCCAGCAGTTTTTTGACCTCGGGCGAGTAGGCCAGCTTGCCCTCGCGGGCATAGGCTTGGTATTGCTCGTCGATGGCCTCGAGGCGATAGAGGTAGTTGACCATCAGGCCCAGCGACTGGCGCATGCCGTTGTCCGAGCTGTCGCCCATCCAGTTGATCTGCTGCAAGCTGGCGCCGTTGCCAAAGTGAAAGCGCGCCACGGGGTCCAGGGGCTCCTGGCGGCGCTTTTCCAGCAGCAGATAGTGCGCGCATTCGGCCATCAGCCATTGGCGCAGCGCGGCCATGTCGTCCTTGCCCAGCGCCTCGCCAGCGGGCTGCTGCCCGGGCTGCGCCTCCTGCGGGGCGCGCAGCAGTTGGCGCAGCCGCTCCAGCGGCGCCTGCGCCCCCTGCCCTTCGTCCTCGATGAGCAGCTTGACTTGCAGCGGAATGCGCTGGCGGTATTGGGCATCGCCAAGCTGGCCCTGCAGCCATTTGGCAAAGCCCGGCACAGGCGACAAGGTGGCGAACTTCTGCAGCTTGGGAAACTCGTGCGTGAGCTGCTCGACCACGCGCTTGATGAGAAATTCGCCCATGCTCACGCCGCGCAGGCCGGACTGGGCGTTGGAGATGGAATAGAAAATCGCCGTCGTGGCCTGGGCCGGATCCTGCGTGGGCTGGGCCTCGTCGAGCAGGGCCTGCACGTTGTCGGCCAGGGCCTTGACCAGGGCCACCTCGACGAAGATCAGGGGCTCATCGGGCATGCGGCCATGGAAGAAGGCATAGCAGCGGCGGTCGGAATCGAGCCGGTTGCGCAGATCGTTCCAGGATTTGATCTCGTGCACCGCCTCGTAGCGGATGACTTTCTCCAGCAGCGAGGCCGGCGAACCCCAGCCAATGCGCTGCAGCTCCAGAAAGCCGGCATCGAACCACAGCGTGAACAGGCGCAGCAAATCCTGCTCCAGCGGTTGCAGCTCGTCCTGGTGGGCCGAGCGCAGCAGCTCGGCGCGCATTTGCACCAAGGCGTGGATGCCATTGGGCAGCAGGTTGAATTGACGCAGCACGCGCAGCCGGGGCGATTCCAGCGCCTGGGCCAGCTCAGTCTGGGCGCGCAGGCTCTCGGGCCCATCGGGCGCGGCCTGGTAAGCGGCGATGGCCCGGTCAAGCGCGGCCTTGTCCACATGAAAGCCCTGGGCCAGGCGCTGCATGAACAGCAGCCTGTCGGCGGCATTGGCCTGCAGATAGGCGTCGAGCAGTTGCCGCGCACGGGCGCGCACGCGGCTGTCGCTGTCGGTCTGCGTGGCCGCCTCGTGCAGCAGGGCGTCGATCTTTTGCCATTGGCGCTTGTCCAGCGCCTCGCTGGCAGTGTCATCGCCGTGCTCGCGCCCACCCATGAAGCGGCGCCACAGGCGCATCAATCCCAGGCCACGGGCATCGGACTGAGAGTCGGCAGAAAGAGTCGTCGGGGGCATGCGTTACTTTCCAGGGCAAAGGGCTCGAACGGCTGCGCCAGCGCGGCACAGGCAAGAGGCGATACATGATAATCTCGCCGCACGACGCGCCCAGCCCGAGGCCAGCGGGAAACCGCAGCGCCCGACACTGGCGGGACACTTTGGCCTTGCCTTGGCCCACCACACGACACAAGGATTGCACGCATGAACGCACGACTGGGACTCATCATTCTTCTGGCCCTGGGCATCGGCCTGCTGTACTACTTCAACTGGGATGCGCTGATCGTGCCCAGCGATGTCTCGCTGGGCTTTGCCGTGGTGCACGCGCCCATCGGCATCATCTTGCTGGTGCTGATGTGCCTGCTGGGCGCGCTGTTCATCGCCTACGTGCTGTGGCTGCACAGCACGGTGATCATGGACTACCACCGCTACACCAAAGAGCTCAAGCAGCAGCGCGAGCTGGCCGACAAGGCCGAGGCCTCGCGCTTTACCGAGCTGCGCAGCTTTCTGGCCGAGCAGCACAAGCAGGGCCAGGAAGAATTGCTGCGCCAGATGCAAGAGCTCGAAGACCACATCTACAGCCGCGTGGACGATTCCGACAACAGCACCGCGGCCTACATCGGCCAGATCGAGAACCAGCTGCGCCACAACCCCGCGCCACAGCTGCCGCTGAACCCCAGCCCCGAGCAGCGCGATAGCTGAAAGCCTTCTGCACGCCATCTCGGCGCAGTGGGCAAACAAGGGGCCTGCGCTGGGATGGGATGCAAGCCCTCAAACGCATCGGGCCAGTGCCCCGACGCGGCTCTTGCAGCATCGCAGGCCGCCCCAGTCGGCTGATTTTTCCCGCCCAGCGAAGGGCGCAAACAGGCCCTCTCAGCGCAACCAGCGCGCCAGCAGGCGCCACAGCGCCTCCAGACCCATGACCCACAGCTCATCGGCAAAGCGGTCATTGCCCCCAATGCCGCTGCGCTGCTCGCGCTCGCGCTGCGCGTTCTGGGCCCGCATGCGCTCCTGCGCCATCAGCCATTCGGCCCGGGCCGTGGCTTCGCGCCGTTTTTCATCGCTGGCATCGGCAGCGGCAGTGTCGGCCTTGCTCCGGTACTGCTGCAAAGCCCGCTGCACGGCCTGCGGATCGAGCAGCGCAAAGGCCGAGCGGCAATACGGGCAGGCATGGTCGCGGCGCAGATCGACGCTGGCGCCGCAGCTGCTGCAGTGGATGGTGCGCACCGTCTCAGCCAGCGCATGCAACTGCGCCGGGCTGAGGTGGCGCACAAAGCCTTTCTCGACCATGAAGGAGGAGAAAGTGCCAAAGCGCCCGTGGCGCGCCGGGCAGCGGTAGGTGACGTAGGTGCCGCTGATGGTGCGGTCTGTGCCGCGCTGCAATGCCGCACTGCAAGTCGGGCACTGCATGCGCTGGCCCAGCGGGCGGTGCGGCTCATCGCG
>JAUMYI010000109.1:0-4810 GCA_030528705.1 Comamonadaceae bacterium
GACTCAAAATCCGCCGCCGCAAGGCGTGCCGGTTCGATTCCGGCCTCCGGCACCAGCGAGAATGTGCAAGGGCTTACGACCTTTATGGGCGTAAGCCCTTTTTGCTGCCTTTGGGCTTTGGGCTGCCCGTTTTGAACAGGTTCTGAAACAACACAACCCCCGTTCAACCGGGGGTTGTGTGCGGGGGGCGTTGGGGCGGCAAGGCGCGCAGGCCAGGGGCTGTCGAGGCTCAGCCCTGCTCGGTCTGCTCCAGCTCCTTGGCCAGTTCCGGGTGGCGGATCAGCAGCTCGAACAGGCACACGGCCGCGCCGGGTGGCACCTGGCGGCCTTGCTCCCAGTCGTTGAGCAGGGCCAGCGGGGTGTTGATGAGCCGCGCGAAGTTGACCTGCGGCAGGCCCAGCGTCTTGCGGGCTTGGCGGGTCTTGGCTTGCTGGGGCGTGCTGCCAGCCTCGGCAGGGCTGGCTGAGGGCGCGCCAAAGGAGGCCGGCGGCGCTGCGACGGGAGCCTGCACCTTGGTTGCCACCGCATCGGCCATTTCTGCCAGATTGATTTTTCTTGCGCACATAGGGATATCTCGTCGATGAGGGGTGATGCCATGTCCCGGACAAAGCATCGCTTGGGGGAAACGGAAGAGAAAAGCGCCCGCCCGGCAGCAGCGCCTGACGAGCCCGCAGTGCCCAAGTGTCATCGGTGGCTGGCGCGAGCTGGCGAAAGAGGGGATGACGGCCATGCCTGGGCATGCAATGGGCCGATTGTAGAAGCGGATGCCCAGGCTGGCGTTGAAGCGGGGCGTAAGCCGTTTGGCCAGCGCGGGGGGCGCAAAGTGCATGACAACCCCTAGCGCAAATGCGTCAGCAGGTGATGCCAGAAGCGTGTGCGCAATGCCAGGGTGGAGATGAGCACGTGTTCGTGCCGGGTATGGGCGCCATCGCCGTCTGCGCCCAGGCCGTCCAGTGAGGGCACGCCCAGCGCGGCGGTGAAGTTGGCGTCGCTGCCGCCGCCGGTGGGCGGCGCTTCTTCCAGCGTCAGGCCCACGGCGCGGGCCGAGGTCTGGGCGCGTTCGAGCAGGCGCTGGCTGTGCTCGGTCTTGACCATGGGCGGGCGGTTGATCTCGATGTCGGCCTGCAATGTCAGGCCTTCGCCTACGGGGCGCAGGGCGCGCAGCTTGGGCAGCAACTCGTCGATGGCCGCGGCATCCGGCAGGCGCAAGTCCACGGTGCAGCGGCATTGGTCCGGCACGGTGTTGGCGGCGCTGCCGCCGGTGATGGTGCCGACGTTGAGGCTGATGCCGCGTTCGTAGTCGGTCATGGCCTCCAGCGCCAGGATTTGATGGGCCATTTCGCGGATGGCGCTGCGCCCTTGCGCGTGGGCCACGCCCGCGTGGGCGGCGCGGCCTTGCACGCACAGGTGCAGCAGGCCGGTGCCTTTGCGCGCGGTCACGCAGCGTCCGCCGTGGGCGCGCGCGGGCTCGGCCACCAGGCAGTAGCGGGCGTTGCGGGCCAAGGCTTCGATGTGCTTGCGCGAGGCGTGGCTGCCGGTCTCCTCATCGGGCACGATGAGCAGATCCACGGGCAGCGCCGTGCTGCCGGGCCGGGCGGCGGCGCCCAGTGCGCTGAGCGCCATGTACACCCCGGCCTTCATGTCGTAGCCGCCTGGGCCGTAGAGGCGCTCGCCTTCGATGCGCACGGGGTTTTCTTGCAACATGCCGATGGGGTGGACGGTGTCGCAATGGCCCAGCACCAGCAGCCCGGGTCGGGTGTCGCCTGTTGCCCGATTGCTGATGTGCAGCAGGGGCAGCTCAGGGCCGCTGGGCTGGCCTGGGCGCTCGGCGCGGATGGGCGTGAGCGTGCTGCGCAGGCCGGCGCTCTGTGCAGCTTCACGCATCAGCTCGGCCATGCGTGTGACGGCCGCCGCATCGCTGGAGGGGGATTCGCAGCGCATCCAGGCGCAAATGCCCTGTACGAGTTGCTCGGTATCGAAAGTCATGCGTCCATTGGAAAAGTGGCAGGAAACAGGTGTGATGTGCCGGCAGGCGCTCAGTCCTGTATGAGGTGGCAGGCTACGCTGTGCCCGGCTGCGCTGGCCCGCAGCGCGGGCGCTTGTTGCTGGCAGCGCGGCATGGCGTGCGGGCAGCGTGGGTGGAAGCTGCAACCGGGCGGCGGGTTCAGCGGGGAGGGGATTTCGCCTTGAATGGGCGCGAAGATGCGCTTGCGCCGCGTGAGATCGGGCACTTCGGCCAGCAGGGCCTGGGTGTAGGGGTGCTGGGCCTGGGCGAAGACGTCGGCGGTATTGGCCATCTCGACGATCTTGCCCAGGTACATGATGGCTACGCGATCGCAGATGTGGCGCACCACGCTCATGTCGTGGCTGATGAACAGACAGGTCAGGCCGCGCTGGGCGCGCAAATCCATGAAGAGGTTGATGACCTGGGCCTGGATGGACACGTCCAGCGCGGCCACGGGTTCGTCGCAGACGAGAAATTCCGGGTTGACCATCAGCGCCCGGGCAATGCCCACGCGCTGGCGCTGGCCGCCAGAGAGCTGGTGCGGCAGGCGGTCCCGGTATTCCGGGGCCAGGCCAACCTCGGCCAGCGCGGCGTCGATGCGCGCGGGGATGTCGGCCGCAGGCGCCAGGCGGTGCACGCGCAAGGCTTCGCCGAGGATTTGATGCAGTTTTTGGCGCGGGTTGAGCGAGGCCTGCGGGTCCTGGAACACCATTTGCACGCCCAGGGTGTAGGCCAGCTTGCGCGCGCCTTGCAGGCTGCGCACATCCTGCCCTTGGTAATGCAGCTGGCCTTCGCTGGGCTGGTGCAGGCCGGCGACGATGCGCCCCAGTGTGGATTTGCCGCAGCCGGACTCGCCCACCAGCCCCAGTACCTGCCCGCGCGCGACCTCCAGGCTGACGCCATTGACGGCGTGCACGGTGCGCGTCTGCACCGGCTGGCGCGTGATGGCAGCGAGCAATCTGGTGAGCGCGTCTGGCTGGCTGCTGAAGCGTTTGTGCACCTGGCGCAGCGCCATCACTGGCGGGGCCTGGTCGGGGACGCGGGCTTTCATATCCATTGCATGCGAGGTGCTCATGCGCTGGCCTCCAGTGGATGGAAGCAGCGGTATTCGCGCTGGCCCTGCGCTGTTGCTTCCGTGGTGGGCGCCGGTTGTTCGCACGCGCAGCGGGCGCTGGCGCGGGGGCAGCGCGGCGCGAAGGCGCAGCCGCTCACGCGCCCCGAGAGGCTGGGCGCTATGCCATTGATTTGCGCCAGCCTCTGGCCCGGCTGGGCCTGCGCTGGCAGGGATTGCAGCAGCCCTTGCGTGTAGGGGTGGCGCGGGGCATCGAACACGTCATCGACTTGGCCGCTTTCGACGATGCGCCCGGCGTACATCACGGCCACGCGGTCGGCCAGCTCGGCAATCACGCCCAGGTCGTGGGTGATCCAGATCAGCGCCGTGCCGTGTTGCTGGCAAATTTGCTGCATGCGGTAGAGGATTTGCCCCTGGATGGTGACATCCAGCGCCGTCGTGGGCTCATCGCAGATGATGAGCTCGGGCCGGTTGAGCATGGCAATGGCGATGGCCACGCGCTGGCGCATGCCGCCCGAGAACTCGTGCGGCCAGCTGCGCAGGCGTTTTTCCGGCGCGGGGATGCCGACCATGGCCAGCGCCTGGATGCAACGCTGCAAGGCCTGGGCGCGCGGCACGCGCTCGTGGGCCAGGATGGCTTCCATCATCTGCTCTTGGATGCGCAGCACCGGGTTGAGCGTCATCAGCGGGTCCTGAAAAATCATGGCAATGCGCCTGCCGCGCAGGCTGCGCATGGCCTGGGGCGTGAGCTGGCGCAGATCATGGCCCTGCAGCAGCACCTGGCCCTGGGTGATTTCACCTGGCGCGTCGATCATGCCGAAGATGGAAAAGCCCGTGACCGATTTGCCCGAGCCGGACTCGCCCACCAGGCCCAGGATCTCGCCGCGATGCAGGTGCAAGCTGAGCTCGCTCACTGCCGGCCAGGCCCCCTGCTCGGTGTGGAAGACGGTGTGCAGATCGCGGATTTGCAGCAAAGGCTCTGCCATGTCTTACCCCCTGGGGTTCAGGGCGGCGCGCAAGCGATCGCCCAGCAGATTGATCGAGAGAATCAGCGCCAGCAAGGCCAGGCCGGGGAACATGCTGATCCAGTACTCGCCCGAGAGCAGATAGTTAAAGCCGTTGGCAATCAGCAGCCCCAGCGAAGGCTCGGTAATGGGCACGCCCACGCCCAGGAAGGACAGCGTGGCCTCCAGCGCGATGGCATTGGCAATCTGGATGGTGGCAAACACCAGCACCGGGGCAATGCAGTTGGGCAGCAAGTGGCGCGTCATGATGCGCCAGGCGGAAAAGCCCAGATTGCGCGCGGCCTCGATGTATTCCTTCTTGCGCTCTTGCAGGGCGCGGGCGCGCATGATGCGTGCGTAGTTGGCCCATTGCACCAGCACGATGGCCAGGATGACCTTGTCCACTCCGCGGCCAATGGCGGCCAGCAGCACCAGCGCCACCAGCATGGAGGGAAAGCCCAGGATGAAATCCACCACGCGCATGAGCAAGGCGTCGATGGCGCCGCCGCGGTAGGCCGCGAACAGGCCGGCCAGGGAGCCGATCAGCGCGGCCAGCCCCACGGCGCTGAGCCCCACCACCAGGCTGATGCGCAGGCCGTAGAGGATGGCGCTGAGCATGTCGCGCCCCTGGTCGTCGGTGCCCAGCCAGTAGCGCGTGCCCGAGGCCGACTGCGCGCCGGGCGCCAGGCGTCCGTCCAGAAAATCCAGCGCCGCCAGGTCATAGGGGTT
>JAUMYI010000109.1:4910-7657 GCA_030528705.1 Comamonadaceae bacterium
TCGAGCGCCGCATAAAGCACGTCCACCACCAGGTTGATGAGAACGAAGGCGAAGGTCACCAGCATGACGTAGACCACCACCACCGGGCGGTCCAGGCGCTCGATGCTTTCAATCAGCAGCTTGCCCATGCCGGGCCAGGCAAACACCTTCTCGGTAATGGTCGAATACGCCAGCAGATGGCCAAACTCCATGCCGATGACGGTGATGACCGGGATGAGGATGTTGCGCAGAATGTGGCGGCCCACGATGCGCCGCTCACTGACGCCCTTGGCGCGGGCGAACTTCACGTAATCCTGGGTCTTGGCCTCCATCACGCCCGTGGCCGTCAGGCGCAAGACCAGGGCGATGTTGGCCAGCGCCAGGTTCGTGGCCGGCAGCAGCACGTGGCGCCAGCCATCGGCCGTCAGCAGCGACAGGGGCACGCCCAGCACCGCCACCGTATCGCCCCGGCCCGAGGCGGGCAGCCACTGCAGCCAGACGGCAAACAGCAAGATCAGCATCATGCCCTGCCAGAAATTGGGCAGGGAAAAGCCCAGCACCGAGCCGCCCATCAGAGCGCGCCCCAGGGCGCGGTCGTGGTACAGCCCGGCCAGCAGCCCCAACGCAATGCCCAAGACGCAGGTCAGCGCCATGGCCACCAGCACCAGCTCGAAGGTGGCCGGAAAGCGTTGCAGGATCAGCTCGATGCTGGGCACGCCATGCACGAAGGAGACGCCCAAATCCCCCTGCAAGGCCCTGTGCATGAAGTTCGCATACTGCTGCCACACAGGCAAATCCAGGCCCAGGCGCGCGATCATGGCCTGGCGGTCGGCCTCGCTGGCATCGGGGCTGACCAGCAGCTCAATGGGGTCGCCCACGGCATACACGGCCAGAAACACCACCAGCGACACCGCCAGCAGCACCATCGCGCTTTGCACCAGGCGGCGCAGCACATACAGGATCATGTGGGCTCCTTGTCGGGGAAGGTCTGCACGAATCTTGGTGCCTGCTCAAGACCTTTGTACGGCGGGCAAGAGGGCGGTTTGGGGCGGTTTTGGACGGTTTGGGGTGAATTGGGGCGGTTTCGCGCCTCGCAGCCCATCCCCAACCGCTTCCTGCCCATTCGCGCCGAGATCGGGTGCAGGCTCTCAAGGCGCGGGCTTGACTGCCGTGGCCAGCGTGTACTGGTCGCGCCGCCCTTCGTAGCGCAGCCCTTTCTTGAAGGCCCAGATGCTGCTTTCGAAATGCAGGGGGATCAGCGGCACGTTCTCCAGCGCGATGCGCGTGGCCTTTTGGTACTGGGCGCGGCGCTGCTCATCGTCCATGAGCAGCATGGCCGGCAGAAAGACTTCATCGAAGGGCGCATGGCTGAAGCCGCCGTAGTTGCTGGTGCCCAGGCTTTTCTCGCGATCGGTGGTGGTCAGCCAGTACTGGAACAGGGCCGAGGCCTCGCCGTTCTCCGAGGGCCAGCCGCCAATGGCAAAGCTGAACTCGCGCTTGGCGCGCTTGGGAAAGTAGATGGCGGCCGATTGCGCGTCCACCTGGGTCTTGATGCCGATGCGCGTGAGGTACTGGGCCACGGTCTGCGCGATCTGCCCATCGTTGACGTAGCGGTCGTTGGTGGAGGTCAGCGTCAGCTCAAAGCCGTTGGGGTAGCCGGCCTCGGCCAGCAGCTCTTTGGCGCGCTTGGGGTCGAAGGCGATCTCCTCGGGCTTGTCCAGGCTGCCGAACATGCCATCGGGCATGTATTGGTAGGCCGCTGTGGCCATGCCATCCATCAGGCGCTGGACGATGGCCTTGCGGTCGATGGCCATGTTGATGGCCTGGCGCACGCGCAAATCTTGCAGCGGGTTCTTGCCATCGGGCGCTTTCACGAACGGGCTTTGTGCGCGGCCCACGTCGGGCTGAAAGAAGATCAGGCGCGTGGAGGGGGTGGCCACGAAATCGAATTGGCTGTTGTTCTTGATGCGTGGCAAATCGCGCGCCGCTGGGTTTTCGATCAGGTCGTAGTCGCCAGCGAGCAGGCCCGTCAGCCGGGCGCCGGGATTGGGCACGGGCACCAGCTTGACCTTCTCCCAATGCGGCTTCTCGCCCCAATAGCCCTCGTTGCGCTCCAGCTCGGTGCCGGCGCCCTTGACGTAGGACTTGATCTTGTAAGGCCCTGTGCCGATCAGGAATTTGCCAGTGTTGAAATCGGCCACGGTGGGCCAGGGCGATGTCACGCCGCAGCCTTCCTTGGGGGCGAAGCGCAGCTTGTCGAACTGGGCGATGCCGCTCCAGATGATGGGCAGCGCCCGCGCCAGCTCCACGGGCATGGTGGGAATGGGGCGCGTGGTCTTCAGGATGACGGTGTGCGCGTCTGGCGTTTGCACATCGGCGAAGCTGCGCGCCGGCTCGGTGTAGGAGCGCGAGACGTTGGCTTCATTGTTCAGCACCCGGCAAATGGTGAACAGCACGTCCTGCGAGGTGAAGGGCTGGCCGTTGGAGAACTTCACGCCCTGGCGCAGCTTGATCTCCCAGGTCAAGTCGTCCAGCGCGCGCCAGGACTCGGCCAGGGCGGGCACGGGCTGCATTTGTGCATCGCGGTTGACCAGCGATTCGAAGACGTGCGCGGCCAGGGCGTCGTTGGGCGTGACTTTGTGGTAATGCGGGTCGGCGGCCGTGGGCTCCGAGGCCAGGCCGATGGTCAATGACTGGGCCCAGGCCAGGCCCGTGCACAGGGCCAGCGGCGCGAGCGCGGCCCATGCGGCGGCGCGCGCCAGCGTGCG
>JAUMYI010000110.1 GCA_030528705.1 Comamonadaceae bacterium
CGGTTGCCGCCTTGTGCTCGGCCCCTGCAGGCCCCAACGCGATCTCCTTGCATAGTGTGAACAGGCCCTACTGACGCCCACCCTGGTCATGCTGCTGGGCTGGGCGCTGCGCGGCACGCGCCCGAGCCGCCGCCACTGGCTGGCCGCGGCCGTGAGCTACTGCGGCGCGCTGCTGGTCTTCGGGCGGGAGCTGCAATTGCCGGGCACGACGGATACCGCCCTGGGCGCGGCCCTGGTCTTTGGCGGCGCCCTGAGCTATGCCCTGTACCTGTTTTTCAGCGGCGAATACGTGCAGCGTCTGGGGGCCTTGCGTCTGGTCGGGCTGGCCACCAGTTTCGCCTGCCTGTGCTGTATTGCGCAGTTCCTGCTGACCCGCCCGCTGAGCGCCGCGCAGCAGGTGGCCGCGCCGGTGCTGTGGCTGAGCCTGCTCAACGCCACGGCCTGCACCGTGGCGCCGGTGCTGATGGTGATGATGGCCATGGAGCGCATTGGCGCCAGCCTGGCGGCGCAGATTGGCATGATCGGCCCGCTGTCGACCATCGCCATGGGCGTCTGGTTGCTGGGCGAGCCCTTCACCCCGTGGCTGGCCGCCGGCACGGTGCTGGTCGTGGCCGGCATCTGGCTGTTCAGCCGCGCCGGGCGGCGCTGAGCTCCTGCGTCAGCCGCAATGGCCTCATGGGTGCGGCCGCTTTGAGCAGGCGCTCACACATCGTCCAGGATGGGATAGGGCATGGGTTGGATTTGCAGCGGCGTGGCGTCGTCGTCGGCGGCGGTGGCGGCCAGTTGCAGAGGCTGGCTGGCGCAATCCGTTTTCAGCGAGACGATGGCGGCGAAGGGGCGCGGGCCGCTGCCGCTGGCCTCTGCCTGGCCGTGCCAAGCCGATTGCACGAGGACGCCGCAGGGTTGGTCGGGCTCGCCGGCGGTGAAGATTTCCGCGCCGGGCTCGGGCAGGTGTGCGGCCTGGCCGCTGGCCAGGAAGGCGCGGCGCTTGATGACGCCGCGAAACTGGCTGCGCGCCACCACTTCCTGGCCGGGATAGCAGCCTTTTTTGAAGCTGACCCCGCCTACCGATTCGTAGTTGAGCATTTGCGGCACGAACAGCTCGGCCACGGGGGCGCTGATGGTGGCCACGCCGGCCAGCACTTCCGAGCAGGCCCAGGCGGCGCTGGCCTGCGGCGGCGGCTGTGTGGCGGGCAGGCCGGCGGCGCTGCCACTGGGGGCGATGTGCAGCGCGCGGGGCTGGCCCGCGGCCGGGTACAGGCCGATGACCCAGGCTGGCGCAGCACCGGCTGCCGCACCGCTGCGCGCGGCGGCGTTGGCCACGGCTTGCCACGGGGCCAGCAGGGTTGGCGCAGGGCTGGCATTGCCAGCAGCGTCGGCGGCGTTAGCGGCGTCAGCGGCCAGGGTGGCCGAGATGGCCTGCTCGATGGCGGCCTGGCCCAGCAGCCCGTGCAGCTGCCATTGCGCGCTGGCGTCGCTGAGGCGCACTTTGGCGCGCAGGATGAACATGGACAGGCGTTTTTGCACGGCGGCCAGCACGCTGCGATGCACCAGCAGCAGCACGTCCGTAGGGCCCAGGCGCACGCCGATGAAGCTGGCCTGCATGCGCCCCTTGGCGCTCAGGTAGGCCGCCAGGCGCGCGCTGTCGTGGCCCAGCAGGGCGAAGTCGTTGCTCAGCTGGCTTTGCAAGAATTGCAACGCATCGTCGCCGCTGCAGTGCAGCACGCCCAGCTCGGTGATGGGGCAAACAGTGGCGTCGGCATTGGGCAGGGCAGGGGCGGCAAGCGTGGGCATGGGGTCGATTTGGGGTGTGTGGCGGCAAAAGGGCAGGCCCGGCAGGGCTTGCGGGCGGGGGTGGGCGGCGCGGGGTTTCGTGCTATCGTGCGCGGCTTTTCCGGCCCAGGCGCTGCGCATGGCGCGGCCCGGTTTTTAACAGAAGGAAGCCCTCTCTTGCTGCGCAAGTTGTTTTTGTTCCTGTTGCTGGTGCTGGCTTTGCTGGGCACGGCGCTGGCCTATGGCCTGTGGTGGCGCGATCAGCCGCTGCGCATTGAGCCCGCCCCGGCCGAGCTGACGATTGCGCGCGGCGCCTCGCCGCGCAGCGTGGCGCAGGCGCTGGTCGATGCCAAGGTGCTGCGGCTGCCGCCGGCGCTGCTGTACTGGGGGCTGCGCGTCAGCGGCCAGGGCCGGCGCATCAAGGCCGGTTACTACGAGTTCGAAAGCGGCGTCACGCCCCGGCAGGTGCTGCGGCGCCTGGTGCGCGGCGAGCAGACCCTGCAATCCATCACCTTCGTCGAGGGCTGGACCTTCAAGCAAATGCGCCAGTTGCTGGCCCAGCAGCCGCTGCAGCACCAAACGACGGGGCTGAGCGATGCGCAGATCATGGCCCAGCTCGGCCGCGAAGGGCTGCACCCTGAGGGGCGCTTTTTCCCCGACACCTATTTCTTTGCCAAGGGCAGCAGCGATCTGGCCGTGCTCGAACAATCGCTGCAGGCCATGGACCGCATGCTGGAGGCCGCCTGGCAGCAGCGCGACCGCAATCTGCCGCTGACAAAGCCCGACGAGGCGCTGATCCTGGCCAGCATCGTCGAGAAGGAAACGGGCCGGCACGCCGACCGCGGCCGCATTGCCGGGGTGTTCGTCAACCGGCTCAACAAAGGCATGTTGTTGCAGACCGACCCGAGCGTGATCTACGGCCTGGGCGATGCCTTCGATGGCCGCCTGCGCCGCCGCCACCTGGAGGCCGACACGCCCTGGAACACCTACACCCGCGCCGGCCTGCCGCCCACGCCCATTGCCATGCCCGGCAAGCAATCGCTGCTGGCGGCGGTGCAGCCGGAGAAAACCAGCGCGCTGTACTTTGTGGCGCGCGGCGATGGCTCTAGCGAATTCAGCGACACCTTGCAGCAGCACAACCGCGCGGTGGACCGCTACATCCGGGGCAAGCCATGAGCCAGGCCAGCATGCCGCCTCAACCGCAACCGCAACCGCAGCCGCAGCCGCCTGTGCGGCGCGGCTGGTTCATCAGCGTCGAGGGCATCGACGGCGCGGGCAAGTCCGCCCACCTGCAGGCCATGGCCCAGGCCCTGCGCGCCCAGGGCCAGAGCGTGCTGTGCACGCGCGAGCCCGGCGGCACGCCGCTGGGCGAGCGGCTGCGCGAGCTGCTGCTGCACGAGCGCATGGATGCATTGAGCGAAACCCTGCTGGCATTTGCCGCCCGGCGCGAGCATGTGCTGCAAGTCATCGCGCCGGCGCTGCGCCAGGGCACGACCGTGCTGTGCGACCGTTTCACCGATGCCACCTTTGCCTACCAAGGCGGCGGGCGCAGCCAGCCCTGGGCCTGGATCGAACAGTTGCAGGCCTGGGTGCAGGGCGGCCAGGCGCTGCCGCCGCCGCCGGCCGCAGCCCACGGCCTGCAAGCCGATGCTGGAGCCGCCGATGCCGGCTCGGGCCGCGACAGCGGCCTGCTGCAGCCGGACTGCACGCTGTGGTTCGACCTGCCGCCGGCCGTGGCCGCGCAGCGCCTGCGCCAGGCGCGCACGCCCGACCGCTTCGAGCAGGAGGCCCAGGCCTTTTTCGAGCGCGTGGCGCAAGGCTATGCGCGCTGCGCGGCCCAGCATCCCAGGCGCTTCGTGCGCATCCACGCCGATGCGCCGCTGGCCCAGGTGCAGGCCGAGGTGTTGGCGGCGCTGCGCGCGCGCGGCCTGCTGGCGCCGGCCCCGCAGGCTTGAGGGCGGCGCACGCGCCGCAATCGCACAGACCACACCACCACACCCAGGCAGGCACCCATGGCCAAACGCCCCATCGCCACCGCAGCAGCCCCCGCCCCGGCGGCCGCGCCGCCCATGCCCTGGCTGCAGCCGCAGCTGCAGGCGCTGCTGCGCCAAAGCGGCCATGCGCTGCTGCTCGAAGGGCCATCGGGTCTGGGGCAATTCGAGCTGGGTCTGTCCTGGGCGCAGGCCGTGCTGTGCGAGGCCCAGCCTGAAGCAAATGGCCAGGCGCTGCAGCCGGCCTGCGGCCAGTGCGAAAGCTGCCATGCCCTGGCCGTGCACACCCACCCGGATTTGCTTGTGCTGCTGCCCGAGGCGCTGCAGCTGCAATGGGGCTGGGCCGCCGCGCCCGAGGCCGAGGGCGATGCCAAGCGCAAGCCCAGCCGGGAAATCCGCGTCGAGGCCATGCGCCAGATGATCACCTTCAGCCAGCGCACCGATGCGCGCGGCCGTGGCAAGGTGGTGCTGGTTTATCCGGCAGAGAACATGAACCTGGTGACGGCCAATGCCCTGCTCAAAACCCTGGAGGAGCCGCCGGGCAATACCCGCTTCGTGCTCGCCAGCCAGGCCGCGCACCGGCTGCTGCCCACCATCCGCAGCCGCTGCCACGCCTGGAAGATGCAATGGCCCGACGCCGGGCAGGTGCAGCAATGGCTGGCCGCTTCGGGCGCGGCGCCGCAGCAGATCGAGGCCGCGCTGGCCGCTGCCGGCGGTCGCCCGCAGGATGCCTGGGCCTTGCTGCAAGCGGGCTTCGACGCCCAGCAGTGGCTGGCCCTGCCCGGGCAACTGGCCCAGGGCCGGCCCGGCTGGCTGGCCGAGGCCGCGCCCAGCCAGGCCATTGCCGTGCTGCAGCAAATCTGCCACGACGCCATGGCCCTGGTGGCCGGCGCCGCGCCGCGCTATTTCAGCCGCGCGGCCCTGGCCGCTTGCCTGCCGGGCTGGGCTGCGGCCGGGCCGCAAGCCCCGGCGGGCGAGGCTGCGCCAGCGGCGCAGCGCCAGCGCGCCTTCGAGCGCCTGGGGCGCTGGTCGGCCGAGCTGACGCAGGCCGCCCGCACCAGCGAACACCCCTACGCGCAGGAGCTGATGCTGGCCGCGCTTGTGGAGCAGGCGCGCAGTGCCCTAAACTTACGCGCCTGACGCACGCAGGCACACCCGCTGCTGCGGCAGCCCCTTGCCATCGAACCACGCCTTTTCACCATGAACGCCACAGCAGACGACACCAGCAAGAGCGCGCGCCCCAGCGTCATCCAGCTCAACATCAAGGAAAAGGCGGCGCTGTATGCCTCCTACATTTCCTTGTTCAAGGAAGGCGGCATCTTCGTGCCCACGCAGCGCGAGTACCAGATGGGCGACAGCATCTTCGTCATGCTGACGCTGCCCGATGACCCGAAGAAGTACGCCATCGCCGGCACCGTGGCCTGGATCACCCCGGCCGGGGCCTCGGGCGGGCGCACGCAGGGCGTGGGCGTGCGCTTTCCGGCCGACGAAAAATCGGCCGAGTTGCGCACCAAGATCGAGAACCGCCTGGGCTCGGCGCTGAGCTCCGACCGCCCCACGCACACGGTATGACGCCCCTGGCCGCCCCTTGGCGCAGCACCGGCCCGCATGGGCCGGTTTTCCGTTGCCTGCCCCTGCAAGCGGCGGCCGCACCTTGACCGACATGCCCGGCTGCCCTGGCGCGGGCAGTGTTTCAATTCTTGTTTCATGTACATCGATTCGCATTGCCATCTGAGCTTTCCCGAGCTGTACCCGCAGCTGCCTGCCATCTGCGAGGCCATGCAGGCCGCGCAGGTGGACAAGGCGCTGTGCATCTGCACCACGCTGGAGGAATTCGAGCGCGTGCATGCGCTGGCGCTGCAGCACCCCAACATTTGGTGCACGGTGGGCGTACACCCGGACAACGAAGGCGTGGCCGAGCCCGATGTGGACGCGCTGCTGGCGCTGGGCGCGCGAGAGAAGGTCGTGGGCATTGGCGAGACCGGCCTGGACTACTACGACATGCCCGGCCGCAAGGGCGGGCGCAGCATTGCCGACATGCACTGGCAGCGCGAGCGTTTTCGCGTGCACATCCGCGCCGCGCGCGCGCTGCGCAAGCCGCTGGTGATCCACACGCGCGACTCGGCGCTGGCCACGCTGCACATCCTGCGCGAGGAGGGCGAGGATGGCCGCGGCAACCAGGCCGGCGGCGTGTTCCACTGCTTCGTCGAGGACGTGCCGATCGCGCGCCAGGTGCTGGAGCTGGGCTACTACATCTCCTTTGCCGGCATCGTCACCTTCAAAAACGCCAAGCAGGTGCAGGAGGTGGCGCGCTACGTGCCGCTCGATCGCCTGCTGATCGAGACCGACAGCCCCTATCTGGCCCCGGTGCCGCACCGCGGCAAGACCAACAGCCCGGCCTACGTGCCGCACGTGGCGCAGTGCATTGCCGCGCTGCGCGGCATCAGCGCCGAGCAGGTCGGCCAGGCCAGCAGCGAGAATTTCCACAGCCTTTTTCATGGAGTGACTGTCGCATGAAGCAAGCCCTGCAAACCCCTGGCCCCCACCGCCGCGCGCTGGCGCTGGCCCTGACCGCTGCGGCCGCCGCGCTGACGTTGGGCTTGGCCGCGCCTGCGGCCGTTTGGGCGCAGCAGCCGGGCGCGAAGGGCGCGCAGGCTGCGCGCCAGAACGAGCCCGGCGTCGAGCGCCTGTTCACCGCCGTCAAGCGCGACAACGGCTCGGCCATGCAGCGCCTGCTGGCCGAGGGCGCGAACCCCAATGTGCGCGATGCGGCCAGCGGCCAGACGCCGATGACGCTGGCGCTGCAGCTAGAGAGCCTGAACGTCTTCAACGCGCTGATGGCCTCGCGCAGCACCAACGTCGAATACCGCAATGCGCGCGACGAAAGCCCGCTGATGATGGCCGCCATCCGGGGCAATCTCGACGCCGTCACGCGGCTGCTGCGCCAGGGCGCGCACGTCAACAAGCCGCAGTGGACGCCGCTGCACTACGCCGCCTCGGGCACCTCCGAGGAGCACCAGGTGGCCATCACCGAGCTGCTGCTGGCGCAGCACGCCTACATCGACGCCCAATCGCCCAACGGCACCACGCCACTGATGATGGCCGCCCAATACGGCACCGATGCCGTGGCGCGGCTGCTGATGCAAGAGGGGGCGGATCCGCTGATGAAAAACCAACTGGACATGACGGCGGTGGACTTCGCGCGCCGCGTCGGCCGCGAAACCCTGGCCAAGGAAATCATCCGCTACAGCCAGCAGGTGCAGCAGCGCCGCAGCCAGCCGCGCCCGGCGCCGGCGCAGTGAGCGGCGCGCTGGACTGAGCGATTGGCGCAGCGCGCAAAACTGTCAGGTTTTGGGCCGCTGGCGCGACTACGGCAAAGTCCATCGACTGCAAAGGAGAGAAACCATGCCATCACAAGCAATGCGCCAGCGCCGCTGGCTGGCGCTGTGCCTTCTTGCCGCAGCCATCGCCGCTGCCGCGCTGCTGCTGTTGCCGCCGGCGCGCGCCGACAAGCCCGCGCCCGCGCCTGCCTGGGCGGCGCTGAGCGCGCTGCAGGACGTGCGCGGCCAGCCCGCCAGCGCGCACCTGCAGCCGGGCCGGCCCACGCTGGTCAAGTTCTGGGCCAGCTGGTGCCCGCTGTGCCTGTCGGAGTTGCAGCAGACCAACGACTGGGCGCGCGACGGGCAGCTGGGCAAGGTCAACCTGGTCAGCCTGGCCTCGCCCGGCCACCTGGGCGAGAAGGCCAGCGGCGCCTTTGAGCGCTGGTACTCGCGGCTCGAATACCCGCAGCTGCCCGTGCTGCTGGACCACGGCGGCAGCATCACCCAGGCGCTGGGCATCCGCGCCTATCCTTCCTGGGCCTTGTTCGATGCCGACGGCCAG
>JAUMYI010000111.1 GCA_030528705.1 Comamonadaceae bacterium
TAATGCAGGCGCGTGGCCTGCGCTTGCGCCTGCTCATCCGCGCCGAACAGGTGTTGCCACAGGGCTAGGCCGGCTTGCTGCGTGGCTTGCGCTTGCGGCAGTGGCATGTGGCCGTGTTCTTCGTTGAGGCGGGCAATGTGCTGGCTGCGCCGCATGGTGCGGTAGGCATCGGCGGCGGCCTGGCCCATGGGGGCGGGCAGCAGGCCTTGCTCTTGGGCGATTTGCAGCAGGGCGATGTTGCCGGCATTGCGCACCAGCTCGGGGTGCTGGCCGGAGTGCGCCAGCACCAGGTATTGGGTGGCGAATTCGATGTCGATCATGCCGCCGGGGCTGTGCTTGAGGTCAAAGCAGTCGCTGGCGATGGGGTGGGCCTGGCGCATTTTTTCGCGCATGGCCAGGATTTGCGCGCGCAGCGCGGCGTGCTCGCGCGGGGCCTGGATGACGGCGCGGCGCACTTCGTCAAAGCGCGCGCGCAGCGCGGGCGAGCCGAGCACGAAGCGCGCGCGCGTCATGGCCTGGTGCTCCCAGGTCCAGGCGGTGTTGCTGCCGCGCTGCTGTTGGTAGTCGGCGTAGGCCTGGAAGCTGGTGACCAGCAGGCCGGAGTTGCCGTTGGGCCGCAGCGCGGTGTCGATGGCGTAGAGGTCGCCTTCGGCGGTTTTGCTGCTCAGCCAGGCGATGAGCTTGCGCACCAGATTGGCGTAGACCAGCGGGGCATCTTCGTGTTCGTCGTCGTAGACGAAGACGATGTCCAGGTCGCTGCCGTAGCCCAGCTCTTTGCCGCCGAGTTTGCCGTAGCCGATGATGGCAAATTGCGGCGTTTCGCGATGCTTCTTGCGCAGCCGTTGCCAGCACCAGCCGGTGGTGACTTGCAAGATGGTGTCGGCCAGCGCGCTGAGGTCGTCGGCCACGGCCTCGACCGAGATGCGCTGCTCCACGTCGCGTGCCAGGGTGCGGAAGGTTTCGGCGTGCATGCCGCGGCGCAGCACGTCCATCAGGGCCTCGTCGTCGTCTTCGCCGGTGCTGCGCAGCGCATCGTGGCGCCATTGCAGCTCTTTGGCGAAGAAGTCCGCGTCGAAACGCTCGCTGAGCATGGTGCCGCTGGCCAGCTCGTCGACCACGCCGGGGTGGCGCAGCATGTAGCGCAGCGGCCATTTGGTCGAGCCCAGCAGTTGCAGCAGGCGGCTGTGGATGCCGGGGCATTCGATCAGCAGCGCAAAGTAGCTGTCGCGCCCGAGCAGCGATTCCATCCAGTCGCAAAAGCGCAGCGCCGCATCCTGCGCGATGGCGCCGCTGGCCAGTTGCTCGCCCGTGGCGTGCAGCAGCGTCAGCACTCGGGCCATGGAGCCATGGCGCAGCGCCTCGAAGCGCGGCAGTTCGGGCCAGGGTGCGAGGTGCTCGGCCATGGCCGGGGGCAGCTGGCGCAGCAGCTGGGGCCAGGAGCTGGGGGCGGCGCTGGCGTGCTGGTCGCCATCGGCCTGCGCTGGCGCGCTGGCGGCGTCGGCCGCTGGCCTGGCCTGCGCGTTGCCGGTCGGGCCGGGCTGGCGGCGCGATTTTTTGTTCGTGCCCAGCAGCGCCTCGAACTCCTGCGCCACGCATTGGCGGTGCCCGGCCAGCGCCTGCAGGTAGCTGGCGCTGCTCGCAAAGCCCATGCTGTGGGCGATCCATTGCAGGTCCACCGCATCGGTGGGCAGCACATGGGTTTGTTGGTCGTCCAGGTATTGGATGCGGTGCTCGCTTTGGCGCAGGAATACGTAGGCATCGTGCAGCCGCTGGGCTGTCTGTGGCGCCATCAGCTCGGCGCGGCTGAGGCGTTGCAGCGCCTCCAGCGTGGGGCGGCAGCGCAGCTCGGGGAAGCTGCCGCCGCGCACCACTTGCAGCAGCTGCACGGTGAATTCGATTTCGCGGATGCCGCCGCGCGCGATCTTCACGTCGTTGGCGCGCTCGGGTCGGCCTGCGCAGCGCGCGCTGGCGTGCTCGCGGATTTGGTGGTGCAGCTCGCGCAAGGCATCGAACACCGGGTAGTCCAGGTAGCGGCGGAACACGAATGGCAGCACCGCTTCGCGCAGTTTGCGCACGTTGGGCGAGCGCACCGCCGCGGCAGGCGCGACGACGCGGCTTTTGAGCCAGGCAAAACGCTCCCATTCGCGGCCGTGGGTCAGAAAGTACTGGTGCAGCGCGGGCAGCGAGCTCACCGGCGGGCCGGACTTGCCGTGCGGGCGCAGCGCCAGGTCCATGCGAAAGACCAGGCCGTGCTCGGTGGTATCGCCCACCAGGGCTTGTAGCTGGCGCGCCAGCCGGCTGAAGTATTCGTGGTTGCTGATGACGCCGCGCCCGGCGGCGTTGCCGCTGGTCTCGCCATCGCGCTCGTACACGTAGATCAGGTCGATGTCGCTGGAGACGTTGAGCTCGCGCGCGCCGAGCTTGCCCATGCCCACGATCCAGAACTGCACCGCCTGGCCCTGGGCATCCAGGGGCTGGCCGTGGCGCTGCAGCAGCTGCGCCTGGGCGTGGCCAAAGGCCTGATCCAGTGCCAGCTCGGCCAGCTCCGTCATGGCCTGGGTGATCTCCTGCATTGGCGCGGCCTGCTCGACATCGCGCTCGACCAGCCGCAGCAGCACCAGCTGGCGCAGGATGCGCAGCGCCGCGCCCAGCGGCTGGGTGTGCAGCAGCGCCTGCAGGGCCTGCTGCATGCTCGTGCGCGTGACCTGGCCCGGCGGCAGGCAGGGCAGTTCCTGCGCATAGCGGCGTCGGATGCGCTGCACGTAGCGCGAATGGCTTGCCCCGCCGGGCAGGCCGTGCCAGGCGGGGTTGTTGGGGTGGGGCGGCGGCGTGGTGCATGAGGTCATGGCGGTCGTGCAGATGGGGGCCAAAGATGGCTGCGTATTGTCGGCCAGCGCGCAGTGGCAGCCAGGCCCTGGGCCGATAATCGCCCCCCATGAATCGTCCCCCCTTGGATGCGGCCAACTCTGGCACGCCAGCCCTGGCCCACCGGGCCTGGCGCACGCGCTGGCGTCGGGGCTGGCGCTGGCTGCGCTGGGCCTTGCTGGGGCTGCTGCTGAGCCTGGCGTTGATGCTGGCTTGGCTGCACTGGTGGCTGCTGCCGCGCATCGACCAATGGCGCCCGGCGCTGGAGCACTACGCCAGTCAGGCCAGCGGCCTGCAGCTGCAACTGGGCCGCTTGCAGGCCCAGGCCACCGGGCTGCTGCCCAGCCTGGTGGTGTGGGATGTGCAGGCCCGCACGCGCGATGGCCGCATGGCGCTGCATGTGCCCCAGGCCAAGGTGGAGCTGTCCTGGCAGATGCTGTGGCGCCAGGGCGTGGCGTCGCTGGTGCTGCATCGCCCGGCGCTGTACCTGAGCGCGGCCGCCGGCCCGGCCAGTGCGGCGGCGACGGCCCCGGCGCCTGAAGCCGCCACGGCGGCGCAGCCTGCATCTGGCCCCCTTGCTGGTGGGGCGGCCGGGGCGGCTGTGTGGCGCTGGTTGCAGCGCCAACCCGAATTGCGCGTGGAGCAGGGCAGCCTGATCTGGCAGCAGCAGCCCGCAGGCCAGGTCGGCCCGGCCCAGGCGCTCTGGGCGCTGCACCACATCGACTGGCAACTGCGCCATACCGTGCTGGGCAGGCACCAATGGCAACTGTCTTTGGTGCCGCAGCCGCCTGAAGGGCCAGGCAGCGCCGCTGGTGCGCCTGCGGCGGCCGTGCGCATTGAGGGCCAGTGGCGCGGCAACTGGGGCGGCGCGCAGCCCGGCCTGCCCGATGGGCGCTGGCAGTTGCAGTTGCAGGCCGTGCCGGTGCAACAGCTGCAACCCATTTTGCAAACCGCCCAGCAATGGGCCCGGCAAACGGGCAGGCCGTGGCCGCAGGCTTGGCAAGCCCTGGCGCAGCCGCAGGCCGTCAGCGGCCAGGTCGATGCGCAACTGCGCCTGCGTCTGCGCCAGGGCCAACTGGCGCGCGCCGATGCCAGCGTGCAGCTTGGCCAGTGGCAGATGCGCGATGCCAGCGTGCAGGCCGCGCCGCTGTGGCTGCATTGGGAGCAGGCCCAGGCCAGGCTGACGCTGCTGCGCCAGGAAGGCGGGCCGGGCACGCACTGGCATTTGACGCTGGAGCCATTGCAGCTGGCGCGCGGTCGCTGGCAGTGGCGCAGCGGCCCCATGCAACTGTCGCTGCAACTGGCGCCCGGGCAGCATTGGTCGGACTGGCGCAGCGCCCAGGGCCAGCTGCAATGGTCTGAAGTGGAGCTGGCGGCGCTGGCCGCCCTGCTGCAGCCGCCGCAGCCCACGGCCGGCCGCGCCGCACCGGCCTGGCGGCAGGGCTGGCAGGCCGTGCAGCATGCGCTGGCGCGTTGGCAGCCTGCAGGCCGGCTGCAAGAGCTGGCGCTGAGTTGGCGCGGCACAGCAGGAAGCCCAGCCAGCGGCGCCGCCCGGGCCGGCCTGGCTGGCGCACTGGCCAGAGCACTGGCAGCTGCGCGCGCAATGGCAGCAGCTGCGGCTGGGCATGCAAGACGAGCGCCTGCCCGCCGCAGTGGCGGGCCTGAGCGGCACGCTGCAAGCCGATGCCCGGCAGGGCCAGGCCACCTTGAGCATGGCCTCGGGCGCCGTGCGCCTGCCCAAGCTGTTCGAGCCGCCCCACATCCCCGTCGAGCAACTGCAGGCCCAGCTGCAATGGCAGCGCGACGCGCAAGGTCTGTGGCAGCTGCAATTGCAAGCGCCGCAGCTGGCCAATGCCCATGCCCGTGGCCAGTTGCGCCTGCACTGGCGCAACTCCACGGCGCAGGAAGTGGCGCGGATGAAGCCGCGCAAAGGCCGCCAGCCGGGGCCCTGGCCTGGGCATCTGGACTTGCGCGCCAGCCTCAGCCAGGCTGACGCCACGGCCGTGTGGCGCTACCTGCCGCGCAGCATCGCGCAGCCCGTGCGCCACTACGTGCGCGAAGCCGTGCGCCAGGGCCGCTCGCGCCAAGTGCAGTTCGAAGTGCGTGGCCCGCTGCACGAATTCCCCTTCGCGCCCGCCGCCACGCCGGGGCGGGGCGCTGCCGCGACCGGGGCCGGCGAGGCGCTGTTTCGCATCCAGGCCGAGCTCGAAGACGTGGGCCTGCGCTACCTGCCCCATGCATTGCTGCCGCCGGGCACGCTGCCGCTGGCCTGGCCGGATTTGCAGGCCCTGGCTGGCACGCTGGTCTTCGAAGGCCAGCAAATGCGCCTGCAGGTGCGGCAAGGCCGGCTGCAGGCCGCGCCGCAGGTGCGCGTGCTCGAAGGCCAGGCGCGCATCGACGACCTGACGCAGGCCCATCTGCAAGTGCAGGCGCAGGCCCAGGGGCCATTGCAGGCCCAGCTCGATGTGCTGGCCAGCACGCCAGCGGCGCGCATGACCGGCCATGTGCTCGATACGCTGCAAGGCGACGGCGCGGCGCGCCTGGAGCTGCGGCTGGACATCCCGCTGGAGGCTGCGGCCACGCGGGCCGGGGCGCAGCCCAGCGTGCAAGGCCGTGTGCACCTGCAGGGCAACCAGCTGCGCTGGTGGCCCCAGGTGCCGCAGCTGCAGCAGGTGCAAGGCAGCGTGCAGTTCACCCACCAGGGCTTTGCGGCGCAGGATTTGCAAGCCCAGGCGCTGGGCGGGCCGCTGCGGCTGAGCCTGGCCTCGCAGCCGCAGCAGCCCGGCCAGCCCTTTCGCACCCGCATCGAGGCGCAGGGCCAGCTCAGCGCCGACGGCTTGCGCCAGTACGCCGCCCAGGCGCTGGGCCAGGGCGCGGCCCAGCCCTGGCTGGCGCCGCTGCATGGCCAGAGCAGCTACCAGTTGCAGGTGCAGACCGTGGGCGAGCGCGCCTACATCGACCTGAGCAGTGACCTGCAGGGCCTGGGCAGCCATTTGCCCGCGCCGCTGGACAAGCCCGCCGCCAGCGCCGAGCCACTGCGCCTGTGGCATACGCCGGCGGCGCAGGCCCAGGGCGAGGAAAGCCTGCAACTGCAATGGGGCCAGCGCCTGTACGCGCGCTACCGCCTGGCGGCCCCCAGTAGTGCGGCCGAGACGGCCAGCGCGCCAACCCGCAGCAGCGCCCCCCGGCAGTCCAGCGCGCCAGCCGCCGAGGCGGCCCAGCCCACCGGCCAGGCCAGCGCCAGTCCAACCAGCACTAGTTCAGCCAACGCCTGGCGCGTGCTGGGCGGCGAGGTGTTGATTGGCGCCTTCAGTGCCGACGAACGCCGCCTGGCGGCCTTCATCCCCAACAGCTTCGCGCCCGCGCCCATCACCCCGCGGGTGCGCGCCACCATTGCCTGGCCGCAGTGGAACGCCTCGGCCTGGCTGCCCTGGCTGCATGCGCTGGCGCAGCCGCAGGCCGCGCCCGCCAGCGCGCCGCCCGGCCCCGACGCCGCAGCCACGGTGCCATCCGCGTCGTCTGCGCCGTCTGCGCCGCCAGCCTGGCAGGCCTTCGTGCCCGATGTCTGGTATGCCAAGCTGGCGCGGCTGCAGCTGGGGGCGGTGGGCTTTGACGCCGTGCAGGCGCAGATCTACCGCAGCGAGGGCGAGCGCCGCCACTGGGTGGCCAGGCTCAAGGCGCGCCAGGCCCGCGGCACGCTGGAATACCACCCCGATTACCTCGACGGCACCGGCTTGCTGCGCGGCAAGGTGGCCTATCTGGAGCTGCCCGCCACGCTGGCCGAGCCAAGCGAGGGCGAGCCCGATGCGCCGCAGACTGCCCAGCAGCCCAGCAGCGCAATGCCCAGCTGGGCCGATGTGACGCACCTGCCGACCGTGGATCTGGAAATCGAGCGCCTGCTGTTTGCCCAGCGCGACTGGGGCCGCGTGGCCTTGCAGGCCGTCAACCAAGTACAGGCCGGCGCGCCCAGCGAATGGCGCATCAACTACCTGACCGTGCACACCCCCCAGGCGCGGCTGACGGCCAAGGGCAGCTGGCGCGATGCAAAGCGCCAGGGCCAGCCCAGCGCCTTGCTCAGTGGCCGCAAGCGCATGGACATGCGCTTCACGCTGGAGATGTTTGACGCCGGCGGCCTGCTGGCGCGCCTGGGCATGCCCGATGTGCTGCAAGGCGGCCAGGGCCAGCTCGACGGCCGGCTGTCCTGGAGCGGCTCGCCGCTGAAGCTGGATTTGCCCAGCCTGGGCGGCGCGCTGCACCTGCAGGTGCGCCGCGGGCAATTCCTGCAGGCCAGCGCCGGCGCGGCGCGGCTGCTGGGCGTGCTCAGCCTGCAGGCCCTGCCGCGGCGTCTGAGCCTGGACTTCCGAGACGTGTTCAGCAGCGGCTTCGCTTTCGACCTCATCCAGGGCGACGTGCGGCTGGAAGGCGGCCAGGCGCGCACCAACAACCTGCAGATGAAGGGCGTCAATGCCGGCGTGCTGCTCGAAGGCGTGGCCGACCTCGTGGCCGAAACGCAGGACATCCAGGTCGTGGTCGTGCCCGAGCTCGACGCCATGACCGCCTCGTTGGTGGCCACGGCCATCAACCCGGCCGTGGGCGCAGGCACCTTGCTGGCGCAGTTCTTTCTGAGCAAACCGCTGGCCGAATCGGCCGCGCGGCAATTTCACATCCACGGCACCTGGAGCGAGCCCCAGGTCGAACGCCTGGCCCGCCCAGCCGCTGCCCAGCA
>JAUMYI010000112.1 GCA_030528705.1 Comamonadaceae bacterium
TTGCCGGGACAATGGCGGGACAAAGCCGGGACAAGTAGAGAAAAGCTATTAAATATTGATGGATTGATAGATAAATACTTTCTTTCTCTTTCTTTTTCCCTTGTGTTCCCCTGTGTGGATGGGTGCTTTTTGTCCCGGCAGGCCGCGTTGCTGCGTGCCTTGGTGATGCGTGCAAAGTGCAGCAGTGGCAACCGATGGTGGCCAAGTTGACGGGGCGCCAGGGGGGCACGTAGCTGGGCCGTCTGGCATGAAGGGCTGCGCGCGGCTGGGCGGCTGTTGGCGTTGTTCCTGGTACGGGCTGGCGCCAGATTCGGCCACTGCTTAGGCTGGGCGTGGCCTGGTGGTGACTGGGGGCGATGGCAGCACGCCGTGCGCTGCTGGTGGCGATGGCGGCCCTGTCAGCTGGCCAGGCTGCAGCATTGGCAATGGCCTGGGCTTGGCGGCGATCCGACTGCTCACCGGCGCCAGCCAGGCGCGCCCCGTGCCTGTTGCCATTGGTGGCAGGCCAGCGCCGCCAGCCCGTGCCTGGTGCGCGTGTGTTTTGCCGCTGTGGGTGGTGCATTTGCCCAGGTGCAAGCCGGTGCCGGTAGCGCAGCTGGCGGGCCATGCTTCGCATGGTTTGCGTCTTCGTGTCCAGTCCAACACGCACGGCGGCGGAAACGGCCGCGAAAGGAAATTCCCGCGCCGTCAAGCCCCCTGGTTTTGCAAGCGGCTGGTTGTGTGTGACTTGTCCGCATGCCACTTGGCAAGATCAACGCAAGCTGGCGTATCATTGGCCCCGGTGACTGAAAAACACCACGTAACAAGCGGCGCTGCCTCCCCGACAGAGAGGCTTTGTCATGCCTGAAAGATTCCCGCCTATGGCCAGATTGCGTCCGTGGGCCGTGGCTTTGCGGGCAGGATGGGGCATCCGGTAACGCTGCCCGCATGGCTTGTTACATGTTTTTCAGCATCCTGCCCACCCGTTCCCCGCCTGAAAAACGGGGGCGAGTGGTTTTAGAAACTCAACAAGGAGTATGAAGCCATGACCGTCCCGACCTTGGCCATTCGTGCCAATGCTGCGCCTGCACAAGGCGCCATCCCTGCCGCCCACTTTTCGGCCCTGCTGGGGGCCTACAACGCTGCCACGCTGGCCAGTGCCTACCTGGAGCGGGGCAATCTCAAGGCAGCGCGCCGCAAGCTCGTGCTGGCCTTGCGTGACGTGGACACGCTGGCCGCAGCCAGCACCAGCGAAGGGGGTGCAGCATGAGCCACAAAGCCAGTACGTTGCAGCAGACCTATGCCGCACAGATTGATGCCTGCCGGGCATTGTTTGGAAAAGACCCCAATGACTTGCTTTTGCCCATGCACAGCGCCATGGAAGCGCTTTCTTGGCTGGAATCGCTGCTGAAGGCCATCGAACATGAGATGGAACGCGAACGACCGGGCGCGGCCCATTCATTGGCGGGGCAGCTGTTGCAGATGGGCCACTATGTGGCGGCAGATATTGGCAATTACGTGGGCTGTGAATGCGAAGCCTTGGAAAGGCTTTTGGCCAGTAAAGGGGTTTCGGTATGAGCGATGGGGCCAGGCTGGCCCATGCGCTGTGCGGCGCGCGTACCTGGCTGCTGCCAAGCGGCCAAGGGTGCCCGCTGCAAGCGTGATCCGTGGGCGCAACAGCGCCCTTTTTTCGCTGCGCCAGCAGTGTGCATTGCTGGCCGTTTTGAATGAGGTGATGAATGCAATCCGGGCCTGCAGATGAAAACCAAGCGCCGCTACAGGTGGAGCCGCTGGAAGGGTGGAATCTCCTTTCTCCCCGAGGGCTTTTGCGTGTTGGCGATAAACCAAACGATCGTCTGGTGCGCTTTACGACGATAGCGCGGTGGCTGGTAGTTGAGCGTGGAATGCCGCTTTCTGTTGCTGTGCAAAAAATTTTAGACGGCACCAATGTGAATAGTATTTTAGATATTTACGAAATTAATATATCGAAGGAACCGAGTCCGGCCATTGAACCGCATCCTTATATTTATTTTCTCGAAGGTATTGGATCTCTTCCATACCCTGAAAACGTTATTCAGTATTGCAAATCTGGATTGAAGTATTTGCTAACAGAGCCAGAGAAACTTGAGTCAAAAATTAATAGGAGCGTGCGGCGATATGACCGAACGAAAGAAACGCCGCTGGATTATTTTGAACGAGCGGGCGCGTCTGATGAATATGCCATCCGAATCAGCAAAGCCTATGAGTTATGGGGCTGGGGGCGTGTGGCGGGCGAGCAAGCCAATGCCCCCAGGCTGCGCACATTCGCGGATTTGGTGGCTTACCGGAAAACTGCAGCTGGGCTGGAATGGACACCAGAGCAACGCGCCATTCTTGCGGCTGAATACCAGCAGCCAGGCATGAGCATGACCAAGCTGGCGCAGGCTTTGAACGTCAGCCGCCAAGCCATCAAGGTGCAGATTGACAAGCACGCTGCTGGTGAGCTGGGCAAGCGTGAGAGGGGTAAGCAAAAGGGTAACCATGCAAACATCGTGGCCTTCCCCTTAAAGGCCGTCAACGCACGTCAGTGAACGGTGACGGAAGGCGCAAGCCAAGTGCAAGTGGTGTCAATGGGGTTACCTGCTTTTCAATCCATATCGAACCGATGCAGTCCACGGTGGGCTGCACGGAACGATAAGGAAGCTGCAATATGCGAATCATCCACACCATTGCACCTGCCGCGCCGCAGCAGGCTGCGCCCAAAGTGCCGCGCGATCGCTTGATCCGCATGCCCGAAGTTGAAAATCTCACGGGGCTGCGCAAAAGCGCGATTTATTCCCTTCTTGGTGCTAAACGGTTTCCCCGGCCGGTGCGCCTGTCTGGCCGCTGTGTGGCCTGGCCTGAAAGTGCGGTTTTGCAATGGGTGCAGGATCGCATTGCCGAAAGCAATCATGAAGGGGATGTGAAATGATGAATTTGAGTCCATCGCCCGCAGCAGGGATTGAAATGCCTTTGGAATTGATCCAAGCCATTGAAATGCAAATGGCCGGTTATCTTGATTCTGCGTTTGAGATTCTGGCTTCGCCGCAGCATGAATACCGTTTTGCCGGGCTGGATAAAGCGCAGCTTGGCTCAATAGCGGCCACGTTGGCCGCTGGCATGGCGCATTTGCATGCTGCCCATGTGCTGGCCCAGGCACATGCCGCGCCAGCGCAGGCACGGCAGGTTGCCGCCAGCGCGCAGCAAGATCAAGAGTGATCCGCTCATGGAACGCCGCCACACCCCTGCCACTGTTCGCGAAGCCCTGCGGTACATCCCGGCTGCGCTGCCCCGTGATGAATGGGCGCGGATCGGCATGGCGATCAAAAGCGAGTTCCCCGACGATGGCGGACTGGCGCTGTTTGATGAATGGAGCCAGTCTGCGCCAGAGGTGTACAGCGCCAGCGGCGTGCGGGAATGCTGGCGCTCGATCAAAGCGGGCGGCAAGGTGGGCATTGGCACGCTGTTTCATCGGGCGCAGGAATATGGCTTTGATTTGCGCGCCAGTGCTGGGCCTGTGCCGGTGCATACGGCTGCACAGGCCGCCCAGCGTGAGCGGGAACGTGCCAAACTGCGCCGCGAGGAAGCGGCCAAAACCGAGGCCGCGCAAGCTGCGGCGATGCGTGAAGCGCAGGCCCGCTGGGATGCCGCCAGCGATACCGGCACCAGCCCTTACCTGCTGCGCAAGGGGGTGGCTGCGCATGGCCTGCGTTTTGAAGCCGATGGCACTTTGCTGGTGCCGCTGCGCGATGCTGAAGGCACGCTGTGGAGCGTGCAACGCATCCTGCCGCAGCCGCGCGACGGTGGGCCAGACAAACTGTTTGGCAAGGGTTCGCGCAAGTCGGGTTTGTGGCATTGGATCGGTGCGCCAGGTGCTGCCATTGCGTCAACCGGTATCGCTACCGATACCACGGCCAGGGCGGCTGCCGTGCTGGCCGTGGGTGAAGGCTACGCGACCTGCGCCAGCGTGCACGCGGCTACGGGCTGGCCGGTGGCGGTGGCCATCGATGCGGGCAATCTGCTGGCGGTGTGCCGGGCGCTGCGCAGCCAGTATCCGGGCGCTTTGATCGTGGTGTGTGGCGATGATGACCGCGCCACACAGGCCAGGGCAGGCCATAACCCGGGGCGCAAGCATGCCCAAGCAGCAGCGCATGCAGTGGACGGCCTGGCCATCTTTCCGTCATTGCCTGCTGAATCCTTGGCCGATGGCGCCAGCGACTTCAACGATATGCAGCAGGCCGTGGGATTGGCTGCGGTGGCCGATCATTTGCGCGCTGGTGTAGAGCGGCACATGGCCTTGCGCCAGACGCCAGCAAGCCCGCAGCAGGCCAAGCAGCGCGGCCCGGCCGGTGCGAAGAAGCCCGCAGCGCGTTCGCGCCCAGGTGGCGCCCCTGCTGGTGCCGGGGGCGGCGGTGGCAATGGCAGTGGCGGTGCGAGGGCTGATGCGGCAGGCGCCAGCGATGATGCGGCGCATGATCCGTTCACGGTGGACGATACCGGGGTGTACTACCACGGCCGTGACCGCAACGGCGAGCCACTGCGCCCCCTGTGGCTGTGTTCGCGCCTGGACGTGGTGGCAGGCACCCGCGATGCTGAAGGCGTGGGCTGGGGCTACCTGTTGACGTTTGCTGATCCGTTGGGCGGGGCCAAGCAATGGGCCATGCCTTCGCGCATGCTGTCTGGCGATGGGGGCGAATACCGCGCCACTTTGCTGCACATGGGCCTGCGGATCGCGCCAGGTGCGGCAGCACGCAACCGCTTGACCGAATACATCCAGACACGCCGACCGGCCGAATATGCCACGTGTACCAGCCGCACGGGCTGGCACCCTACGGCCGATGGCGGCATGGCTTTCGTGCTGCCCGATCACACCATTGGCGATGATGCCGAGCGCATAGTTTTCCAGTCAGACAATCAGATGGAAAACACCTTCCGCAGCCGTAAGGATGTGACCGCCTGGCGTGAGCGCATTGGCGCCGTATGTGCGGGCAATTCGCGCCTGGTGTTTGCAGTGTCATGCGCTTTTGCCGGGCCGCTGCTGCGCCTGGTGGGCATGGAGTCTGGCGGGTTTCACCTGCGGGGCGACAGTTCCAGCGGCAAAACCACGGCGCTGCGTGTGGCGGCCAGCGTGTACGGCGGGCAAAACTACATGCAGCGTTGGCGCACGACAGACAATGCGCTGGAAGCCATTGCCGCGCAGCATTGCGACTCGCTGCTGATTCTTGATGAATTGGCCCAGGTGGACGGCAGAGTGGCAGGGGAATGCGCCTACATGCTGGCCAATGAGCAAAGCAAGGGCCGCATGAGCCGCCATGCAGTGGCGCGCACACGCCTGGCCTGGCGCTTGCTGTTTCTGTCTGCGGGTGAGCTGGGCCTAGCCGATCACATGGCCGAAGGCATGAAGCGCGCCCGCACTGGGCAGGAAGTACGCATGGCCGACATTCCTGCCGATGCAGGTGCCGGGCTGGGCGCTTTTGACACTATCCACGACTTTGCCGATGGCGCTGCCTATGCGACCTATCTGGCCCGGGAAGCTGCCAGCTGCCACGGTGCGGCCGGGCACGCTTGGCTGCAATGGCTTGCGCCGCAAACTCGCACGATAGGCCGCCAGGCGCGTGCCCGTGTGGTGGCTTTGACCCAGCAATGGTTGCCTGGCAACGCGTCTGGACAGGCGCAGCGTGTGGCTGCGCGCTTTGCCGTGGTGGCTGTGGCTGGTGAGCTGGCCACCAGTGCGGGCTTGACGGGTTGGGCCGAAGGTGAAGCTGCTGCCCGAGTGCGCGCCTGCTTTGACGCCTGGATGGCTGCACGTGGTGGCGCAGGCAATGGCGAAGTGCGCGCCATGCTGCAGCAGGTGCGTGGCTTTCTGGCAGCGCATGGCGAGGGCCGCTTTACCTGGTGGCACCGTGCCAGTGATGACCACAGCGCCAAGACGTTGCAGCGTGCGGGCTTTCGGCGCATGCTGGGCCGCGATGGCAAGCCAATCAAAAGCGACGCTGAACACCTGCGCGAATACGGCGAGCGCATGACGGCCGCTGATGCGGAAGGGGTAGAAACAGAGTATTTCATCTTGCCCGACGTGTTCCGCACCGAGGTATGCAAGGGCTTTGACCATGAAGCTGTTTGCCGCGTTCTGCTGGCGCATGGCTGCCTGAAGACCGACAAAGACAGCCCCACCATGATGAAGCCCCGACTGCCAGGCATGGGGCCGACGCGCTGCTATGTGATCCCGTCAGCGGCCATTAACGGGCTTGACGTGTGAGCCTGCTTCTTGGGCTGTACTGATCGCCAAGTGCGGCCATGCTGGGCAGGCAGTTTTGCGCCAGGCAAGCGGCCTTGCCTTTAAGCCGGTAGCCGCGCGCCAGGTTTGGCGTACTGCGTGCAGCTGTTTGGCCATCTTCGCTTCTTCTCTCTATTGAATCGCTGGCTATGGGGCCAGCTGCTGCTATGCATGCTGCTGGGCCGTGTGGGCCTTGGGTGGGATGGCCTTATGCGCCTGCATCGGCGGTGCTGGGCTGGCCTACGTCTGCTGGCTTGCTTCCGTGCATGCGTGTCAATGGAGACTGCAAGGCCGCAGCAGGCCTGGCCAGTGCCTCTGTGCCTGTGCCTGTGCCTGTTTGGGTGCGTGCCGAATGAAGCCGGTGGCATTGTTCCTGGTGCAGGTAGTGCCGACTACTGCCACTGTCGCCTGTGCTGGGCCGTGGGTTTGGCAGTAGGCGTTGTGGTGTTGCAGTAAGGCCAGCATTCAAGCAAGGCATGCCGCACCCGTATGGGGGCGTGGCGGGGCTTCTTCCGCGCCGTAAACGCCTGCACTGGCTGGCATGCCGCTGGCTTGAAGTGCCCCAGTGGGAAGCTGCTACAGCCCGGCTTTTTGGTTGGTGTGTTTGGCATGATATGCAACCTTTGTTTTGTGCGCCTGAATGATGGAATTTGTCGGCCGATTGGGGGCTGAATCGGCGGGCATTCCGGCCGCTCCCTATGAAAGGCCAAAAATTTGTCCCGGCTGTCCCGGCTGCGATGAAAATTTGTCCCGGCTGTAAGTTATTGATTTCAAACGTTGTCCCGGCTGTCCCGGCTTTGTCATTTTCGCGTCACGGCCAACACTGCAAAATTCGTGAATTCGTGGCGTAATAGGTTACCAATGAAGGGGCTAGCTCCGCACCTGGACTGCCTACCGCGAGGCGTGGCCGGGGCCGTGCCTGCCTGGGCTGTCGGGCTTGGGGGCTCGCCCAGGGCCGGGCCAGCCGGGCCGCCCAGGGGGAAGGGGGGTGTTGAAAGTTCCAATGCCCTTAAGGGGAAACCGACCGTCCAGCCAGATTTACACGCGGGCGAGTTTTGGTAGGGGGGTACCCTTTTGGGCTCTGCTGTGGGGACTGGATCAAGATGCCAAAAATCGCATAAGAGAGCGGTTCTTTATGCCGAGAGGTGGGCCGCAAAAATTTTTGACGGTACTTTTGACGGTACCTTGTGAGCCCTTCAAGTGCATCCCTATTTGAAAACAATAGGTTACGTCATCAAGTCCAGTCCGGGCCGCGACATTTCAAGCCCTTGCCGCCTTGCCCGCTGCAAGGGCTTTTTGCTGCGCCCGC
>JAUMYI010000113.1 GCA_030528705.1 Comamonadaceae bacterium
TTTTTTTTCAGCCAACCCCGTAAAGCAAGGAGAAGATAGGCGCTTCATCTTGCGGTGACGATCTGGATAATGACTTCCTGAAAATACATAAATTGTTGCCCCATCCTCGAATTCCCCAATCTTCATCCTATCGCCCTGCCCACTGAGCAGATATTCAAAATTGGTTCGCAATATTAATCCATTGATGATGTTTTCCTGCGTTTTTGGATTCTTGGCATCGTCGTAGGACAATAAAAAAGCCCATCTCTTAGGCACTTCCACGGTGACCCCGCCCAGGTCGCCACGGTAGTTCGCTCCTTTTTGGGACAACTTGATGGACACGGAGTGGTTTTCCTCGCCGAAGGGTGTGCTTTCTTTCAGGGTTTTTTGCAAGTCCCGTATTTCTTTCATGACCTGGCTCTGGCTGGCTGCGACCGGCCTTTGCTGGCCTGACAGGGCTTTTTTGGCGCGATCGACTGCGCCCAGCAAGGCGATGGCAATGCCTATGCCAAGAATGACGGCAATTGCAATGCGCCTACGGTTTCCAAAGATGTAATGCATGCTGCTCGGGCTGTGGGATAAGCTTTTGGATCACGACGAAAAATGGGCATGAAACACTTGTGTTGAGGGTCGCCTCTTGTGCGAGTCACTGGCAGGAAATACCTCCATGCTGCGATTCGTTACGCTTTATAGCCCATCGCAGCCAATGGGTACAGCGGGCTAATGTCAAACATTGTCAAAAATCAACGCCATCATGGTTTACCCTAGGCGGAAATGTCAAATCAACATGAACCACCCAGTAGTGCTGGCGAGGCAGATTGTGAAAATTTGATAAACCAAAAGAAAAACCACCCATTTCTCTTTTGCTGGCCGCGCACTCGGTTACAGTCGTTTCTCTTTGATTTTTTCCCGCTCTTGGGTTGAATGGATTTTCGAGCTTTCCGCCATGCACGCCTCATCGCCCTCTGCGTCCGCCGCCCCCGCCGCGCCTGCCGACGATGCGCTGCAATGCCTTGAGCTGGTGGCGCAGTTGCACCATATGCCGCTGGATCGGGCGCAGTTGCGCCATCAGTTCGGCGCCGTGGCGGATGTGCGCACTTTGTTGCTGGCCGCGCAGGCGGTGGGCTTCAAGGCCCGGCGGCACAGGCTGCGGCCCGAGCGCCTGCCGTTCATTCCGCTGCCGGCAATTTGCCCGGCGGCCGATGGGCGTTTTTTCGTCTGGGCGCGCACGGCGCCAGCGCCAGCCGCGAGCGCCCAGGCCGGGCAGGCAGCGGCTGCGCCGGGGCTGGCGGGGGCGGCAAGCCAGCGCATGCTGGTGCAGTGGCCAGGCCAGGCGCCCCAGGTGCTGACGCAGCAGGAGTTCCTGGCCCTGGGCACGGGCGAGGCGGTGCTGCTGACGAGCCGCGCCAGCTATGCGGGCGAGTTGGCGCGCTTTGATTTCAGTTGGTTCATCCCGGCGCTGGTCAAGTACCGTGGCCTGCTGGGCGAGGTGCTGCTGGTGTCGCTGGTGCTGCAACTGGTGGCGCTGGTCACGCCGCTGTTTTTCCAGGTGGTGATGGACAAGGTGCTGGTCAACCACGCGATGCAGACGCTGAACGTGGTGGCCGTGGGGTTGCTGCTGGCCACGGTGTTCGAGGTGCTGCTGGGGGCCATACGCACGTATGTGGTGGCGCACACCAGCAGCAAGATGGACGTGGAGCTGGGCGCGCGGCTGTTTCGCCATTTGCTGGGCTTGCCGATGGCGTATTTCCAGAGCCGGCGCGTGGGCGATTCGGTGGCGCGGGTGCGCGAGCTGGAGAGCATCCGCGCGTTTTTGACCAGCCAGGCGATGACGGTGTTGCTCGATGGGCTGTTCTCGGTGGTGTTTCTGGCGGTGATGCTGTGGTACAGCGTGGATTTGACGCTGGTGGTGCTGGCCTCGATCCCGGTGTATTTCCTGCTGTCGCTGTTTTTCACGCCGATTCTGCGCGCGCGCCTGAATGAGAAGTTCAACCGCGGGGCGGAGAACCAGGCGTTCCTGGTGGAGTCGATCGCGGGGGTGAACACCATCAAGGCGATGGCGGTGGAGCCGCGCTGGCAGGAACGCTGGGACCGGCAGTTGGCCGGGTACGTGAGCGCCTCGCTGTCCACCACCAATATTGCCAATCTGGCGGGCAACAGCGTGATGCTGGTGAGCAAGCTGGTGACGGTGGGGATTTTGTGGATCGGCGCGCGGCAGGTGCTGCAGGGGCAGCTGACGGTGGGGCAGTTGATTGCCTTCAACATGCTGGCCGGCCAGGTGGCTGCGCCCATCATCCGGCTGGCGCAGTTGTGGAACGATTTCCAGCAGGTGGGCATTTCCATGGCGCGGCTGGGCGACATTCTCAACACGCCCACGGAACTGGCCGGCGCGCAGCGCACGCGGCTGCCGCGCCTGGCCGGGGCGATCGAGTTCGATCAGGTCTCGTTTCGCTACCGGCCCGATGCGGCGCAGGTGCTGCGCGGCGTGAGCCTGAAGGTGGCGCCGGGCGAGGTGATCGGCATCGTCGGGCGCTCGGGCTCGGGCAAGAGCACGCTGACGCGACTGGCGCAGCGCCTGTATGTGCCAGAGCGCGGGCGGGTGCTGGTCGATGGGCAGGACATTGCCATTGCCGATACGGCCTCGCTGCGCCACCAGATCGGCGTGGTGCTGCAGGAGAACGTGCTGTTCAACCGCAGCGTGCGCGAGAACATCGCGCTGGCCGATCCGGCCTGCCCGATCGAGGCGGTGATGGAGGCTGCGCGGCTGGCCGGAGCGCACGATTTCATCTGCGAGCTGCCCGAGAGCTACGACACGCAGGTGGGCGAGCACGGCGCCAATCTCTCGGGCGGGCAGCGCCAGCGCATTGCGATTGCGCGCGCTCTGCTGGGCGACCCGCGCGTGCTGATCTTCGACGAGGCCACCAGCGCGCTGGATTATGAGTCCGAGCGCATCATCCAGGACAACATGCAGCAGATCTGCCAGGGGCGCACGGTGCTGATCATTGCGCACCGGCTCTCGGCGGTGCGCCATGCCGATCGCATCGTGGTGATGGAGCGCGGCGAAATCGCCGAGATCGGCCCGCACGAGCAGTTGCTGCAAAACCCACAGGGCATCTACACGCACCTGTACCGCCTGCAGCAGGGGGCGGCGTCGCCGGGGCAAGATGATGGGCCGGGCGCAGCAGCCGACACACCGGAAAACACTCCCCGAAGCGCGCCCGCTGGCATGCACCAAAACGCGGCCGAACACGCAACCGAACACGCCAGCAAAAACGCGGCGCCCCAAGCGGCGCAACGCGTGGTGCTGCTGCGGCGCGGCGGCAGCGCGCCCTCGCCCAGCGGCGCCGAGGGCGCGCCATGAGCCTGCGCCATTACCTGGGGGCCTGGGCCGCCCTGTGGGGGCGGTATGGGCGGGTGCTGGCCTTCCACTGGCGCCAGCGCCGCCAGCGGCCGGCCGGCCTGCTGCGCGAGGATGAGGCGGAGTTCCTGCCCGCTGCGCTGGCGGTGCAGGAGCGGCCCGTCTCGCCCACGCTGCGCCTGATCGCCTGGCTGCTGATGCTGCTGGCGCTGGCGGTGCTGCTGTGGTCGCTGCTGGGGCGCATGGACATCATCGTGCAGGCCGAGGGCAAGGTGGTGCTCAGCGAGCGCACCAAGACGGTGGCCGCAGTGGAGACGGGGCGGGTGGCGCAACTGCGCGTGCGCGAGGGCCAATCGGTGCGCGCAGGCGATTTGCTGCTGCAACTGGATACGCGCCTGGTGGATGCCGAGCAGGGCAAGGCCCACAACGAGCTCCATCAGGCGGCGCTGGCGCAGGCGCGCAGCCAGGCCTTGCTGCAGGCGCTGGAGCAGGGCCGACGCCCGCGCCTGCCGGCGCTGCAGGCGATCAATGCGGCCCATGGCGCGCGCATTGCCCAGGCCGAGCATGCCGAGGCAGCGCGGCATGTGCTGGCGCAGTACGAGGACGTGGCGGCCCGGCTGCGGCTGCTCGACGATGAGCTGCGCATCCAGCGCCAGGCCTTGCCGCTGGCCAACAACCAGGCCGAACGCTACCGCAAGCTGGCACAGTCGCGCGATGTCTCGCAGGATGCCTGGCAGGAGCGCGAGCAGGCCGCGCTGGCAATCCAGGCGCGACTGAACGATGCGCGCAACCAGCGCCAGGTGCTGCTGGCACAGACGCGCCGCCAAGCCATGGACGAGATCGCCCAGGCGCGGCGCGTGATCGATGCGGCGCGCCAGGACATCGAGCGCAGCGCCGCCAGCAGCGCCTTGCTGCACATCACCGCGCCGGTGGACGGCACGGTGCAGCAACTGGCCATCCACACGCTGGGCGGCGTGGTGCCAGCGGCGCAGCCCATCATGCAGATCGTGCCGCAGCAGGGGCCGCTGGAGGTCGAGGCCTTCGTCGAAAACAAGGACGTGGGCTTTCTCGCCATCGGCCAGCCCGTGGCCTTGAAAGTGCAGGCTTTCGAATACACCAAGTACGGCACGCTGCCTGGGCGGGTGCAGCACATCTCGCGCGATGCCATCGCCGATGAGCAGCGCGGCCTGCTGTATGCGGTGCGCATCGCCATGGAGCAGCAAAGCCTGTCGGTGCAGGGGCGGCAAGCGCCCATCGTGCCAGGCATGGCGATCACCGCCGAGATCAAAACCGGCGAGCGGCGCGTGATCGAATACGTGCTCAGCCCGCTGCTGCAGCACGCGCACGAGGCCTTGGATGAACGCTGACAGACCACAGCCACTGTTACAGCCCCTGCCGCAGCCCCGCATCAGGCTGGCCGCAGTGCCCGGCACGCTTTGCAGCGCCGTGCTGGCCGCCAGCCTGTGCCTGCCCAGCCCGGCATGGCCTGCTGCGCCAGCAAGGCCAGCCTGTGCCAATACCGAGCAAGCGCAGGCTGGCAAGGCAGACAGGCTTCGCCACCTGGCACTGTGCCGCACCGCCACACCACATCACAGCGCCGCCGATGCAGCCCATGCCAGCGCCGCGCCTGCGGCCCAAAGCAATGCACAGGCAGGCACAGCCACCGGCAACGCCGCCTGGCAAGCACAAGAGCATGGCTGGCGACGCTGGATCGCCCCTATGGAAGACCCGCTGGGCACCCGCCCGGCCCAATGGCAGCAGCCCTGGGGCAAGGATCTGCTCACGCCGCCGCGCCTGCCGCAGGCGGCCTTGCGCTCGGCGCAAGGGGTGCCGGCCTTGCCCGCGGCGCAGCTCGACTGTCTGGCGGCCTCGCAGGCGCTGGGGGCTTTCGCGCCTGGCAATTCCCTGCAGCGCCACGACCCTCTGGCACAGGCCCTGCAGGCGCAAGACACAACGGCCTTGGCCGCCCTGCCACTGCCCGATGGCGCCCTGCACATTGCTGCGACCAGCACCCAGGCCCAATTGGCCGAATCCACCGACCAGGCCATGGCGCTGCCACTGGCGCAGGCGCTGCGCCTGGCCCTGTGCCTGAATCCGCAGGTACGCGCCAGCTGGATGGAGATCGCCCGCGCCAGTGCCCAACTGGGGCAGGCGCGCAGCAGCCATTGGCCACAGGCCTCGGCCTCGCTGTCGCGCCAATACAGCCGCAGCCGCATGGATGGTGGCCAGGGCAGCGCCAAGCTGTGGGCCAGCACGCAAAGCCTGACGCTGTCTTGGCGGGTGTTCGATTTCGGCGCACGCAGCGCCCACAGTCGCGCCGCACAGGCCCAGCTGCGCGCCGCCCTGGCGGCGCAGCAAGAGGCTATCCGTGGCACCGCCGCCAGTGTGCTCGATACCTACGTGCAGGCCCAGGCCACGCAGGCGCAGTGGCGGCGCCAGCAGCACATTGCCCAGACTGGGCAGGCCATCGCCGCTGCCATCCAGCGCCGCCATGCCCAGGGGGCAGAGAGCAACCATGGCCTGCTGCAAGCCCAAGCCAGCAGTGCGCGCCACGCGCTGGAGGGCGAAAAAATCCAGGCCGAGCTGGCCATGCTGGCGCAGCGCCTGCGCAGCCTCACCGGGCTGGCGCCACTGCAGCCCATCGTGCTGGAGGACATCCCCGAGGAACTGGCGGCCTGGCCCGAGCAGCACGCCACGGCCCCCAACGCATCGCAGCCAGCCATTGCTCAGGCCCTGCAGCGCAGCCTGCCGCAATGGCTGCTGCAGGCCCGCGAAGCCAGCCCCGCCGTGCTCGAAGCCGCCGCCGCGCTGGAGGCCGCCACCGCCAGCGCCCAGGCCGTGCAAGCGGAGGCCATGCCCAGACTGGATGCGGCCTATGGCCACTACCGCAACGGCCGCCCGGCACAGCCTTTGCTGGGCCGCGCCAGCCGTGAGCACAGCGCCGGCCTGACGCTGACCATCCCACTGTGGGAAGGCTTTGCCAGCACCTACCGCATTCGCAACGCCACGGCCACGCGCGAGTCCGCCCGCATGGCGCTGGATGCCGCCCGCCTGGAGGCCGAGCGCGAACTGCTGGAGGCCTACACCCAGGCCGCATCCAGCCTGCTGCGACTGGATGCGGCCAGCCGCCTGTACGCCATCAGCCAGCGCATGGTTCAGTCCAACGAAGCGTTGTACCAACACGGCGTGCTCGATGCCGTGGCATTGCACCGCGCCCTGCTGGACTGGCAGGAAGCCAACAACGAGTTGACGCTGGCCCACGCCCAATGGCTGCGCGCCAAGCTGCGGCTGTGGCTGCTGTCGGGCTGAGCCTGTTGAAGGCAATGCTGAAAAGTCTCCGCAGTGCGGCGCGCCCTGTGTGGGGATGGGATGCAAGGCGCAAACCGCAGCAATAGCGCGTGCTATTGCGAGACTTTGCTTGCGCAGCAGACCGCCCCAAGCAGGGACGCGCCGTGCGCGGCGGGGGACTTGTTCAGCATTGCGCCGTGGCCTCAAAACCCGCTCGAAATCTCGGTGCGCGTGGACAAGAAGCGGTTTGGGATGGATTGCACTGCAAGGCGCACAGCGCAGCCATGGATGGCCGCGACCGTGCATCGGCCCCTTGTGCGGGGCTTCGTGCTCTTCAACGCGCCAGCAGGCGTTCGCGTTGGGCGCGCTGTTGTTCCAGCTCGGCCAGGGCCATTGGGGTTTGCAGGCGGGTGGCGGGCAGTTCGATGGCGAACAGCGAGCCGCTGCCGGGTGTGCTGTGGATGTGCAATTGGCCGCCGTGGCGCTGCACGACGTGTTTGACGATGGCCAGCCCCAGGCCGGTGCCGCCGGTTTCGCGTGAGCGGCTGCGGTCGACGCGGTAAAAACGCTCGGTCAGGCGCGGCAGGTGTTCGGCGGCGATGCCGGGGCCGCTGTCTTGCACGGCAAAGCGGGCGCTGCCGTCGGCCTGCCAGCGCCAGTGCAGGCTGATGTGGCCGCCGGCCGGGGTGTAGCGCACGGCGTTGGCAATCAGGTTGGAGAAGGCGCTGTGGATTTCCTTTTCGGCCCCGGCGATGCGCCCGGGCGGCCCGGGCCATGCCGGGCCGTCCTGGCCGGGCGCGAAGTCCAGTTGCAGGCCCTGGCTGTCGTCGGCGTAGTGCAGTGTGATGTGGTGCTGCGGCAGGCCGGCGTTCGATGCCGATGCCGATGC
>JAUMYI010000114.1:0-1359 GCA_030528705.1 Comamonadaceae bacterium
TACGTGGCGCAGATGCGCGAGGCCGGCTTTGGCGTGCAGCGCCTGCAGCTTGATGCCGTGTGCCGTCAGGGCACCTTTGTGGCCCCCACATTGATCGAGGTGCAGCGCGTGGCCGACGTGCAGCGCGAAGTGTTCGGCCCCGTGCTGCACGTGCTGCGTTACCCGCGCAGCGACTTCGAGGCGCTGCTTGCGCAAATCAATGCGCTGGGCTTTGGCCTGACCTTTGGCGTGCACACCCGGCTGGACGAAACCATTGCCCAGGTCAGCGCGCGCATCCGCGCCGGCAATTTGTACGTCAACCGCAACATCGTCGGCGCCGTGGTCGGCGTGCAGCCCTTTGGCGGCGAAGGGCTCTCGGGCACCGGCCCCAAGGCCGGCGGGCCGCTGTACCTGCCGCGCCTGGTGCGCGGGCCGCAGCCCGGCGCCCAGGCGCTGCGCCCCGGCGCCGAGTGGGTGCTGCAAGGCCCTACCGGCGAGCTCAACCGCTACCGCTTGCTGCCGCGTGGCCAAGTCTGGTGCTTGCCGCGCAGCCTGCTGGGCCTGCAGCGCCAGTGGCTGGCCTGTGCGCAATCGGGCAACGGCATGGTGCTGGCCGACACCCAGGCGCTGCGCGCCTTGTATGCGCAATGGGCGCAAGAGACGGCGCAGGGCACGCAGCCGCCCGGCCACGCCCTGCAGGACGTGGCGCTGCACTGGTGCAGCCCGGGCGAGATCGCGGCGCTGCCGCTGCAGGCCGCGTTGTTCGAGGGCGATGCCGACGAGCTGCTGGCCTTCCAGGCCCAGGCCGCGCAGCGCAGCGGCCCGCTGCTGGCAGTGCAGGGCCTGAGCGGCGAAGAACTGGCCCAGGGCGCGCACTACCGCCACGAGCGCCTGCTGCGCGAGGTGGCCATCAGCATCAACACGGCCGCCGCCGGCGGCAATGCCAGCCTGATGAGCATCGACGCGGCATCGGGGCAGGGCTGAGTCAAAGCCTGTTCAAAGTCTCTGCACGGCTGGCAAGCAAGTGGATGTGGGCGGGCCGCGGCGTGGCAAAGCCTGGCCATCGCCCATCCTGCCTTTGGGAAATCACTTCGATAAGGCCAAGCCCTGCGCCTCCTCCTCCAGGCGGCGCAGCTTGGCCGTCATGGCATTGGCGCTCTCTTGGCATTTCTTGGTGATTTCATGCATTTTTCGAGCATTCAATATGGCCACATTCTTCATGTAATAGATTTTGCTGCTCTCTAGATTGGAGATGGCTTGATTGCATTTCTCGCTGTTTGCAGCGATCTTTCTTTTGAGGTTGGGGATCAGGTAATTTTCCAAATCGTGCAGGCGCCGCTTGTTTTGGCTGGCGCGGATTTGCTGGCGCAGCTTCTCGGC
>JAUMYI010000114.1:1459-7506 GCA_030528705.1 Comamonadaceae bacterium
GCTCTGCGCCTCCTCCTCCAGGCGACGCAGCTTGGCCGTCATGGCATCGGCCTTCTTTTGGCATTGATTGAGCATTTCTTCCATTTCTTTTTTGTTTTGCTTGGCCACATTTTTCAGCCAATAGATTCTGCTCCTGTCCCGATCGGAGATGGATTTCTCGCAGGCTGCGATGTCTGCGGCGATTTTTCGCCTCAGGTTGGGAATCAGATGATTTTGCAAGTCATGCAGCCGCCGCTTGTCTTGGCTGGCGCGGATTTGCTGGTGCAGCTTCTCGGTTCGGCTCGTTGGTGTGTAGCTGCCTTGGTTGTCAGTCTGCTGCGGCGATTGGTAGGCCGGAGTCACCACGATTTTTTCTGCATTGTGGCTGCAAGGGGTCTGGCTGTAGGTGTTGCCGCATTTATAGACTTGCACTTGCGCGCCCGTCACCCCGGCCACAATGCTCAGGAATGCGCCTGCCAAGAATTGTTTGTGCGAAAGATTGGAAAAAGTCATTTTGCAGCGATGGAGATGTCAAGGGTTTTTGCATTGATGGAGGATTTATTTTTATTGGCATGGTTTTTTGTGTTTTTATCGGGCTTTGAGGCAGTGGGCTTGAAGGAGTGCCGAGTTGCTTCGCAAGCCTGCTGCAAAGCGGCCTTTGGATTTTTAACCTTTTCGCAATACGCCGCAAGGAATTCATGGGCCATGCAGGGATTTTGGCAGTCTGTCTCTGAAGGCCGACGCCCTCGGCTGGGGTTTTGTGCCCGAAGCCGTCGATCTGCGCCCTGGGGTGGAATGGGAGAGGCTGGGCATGGCGGCAGCCCGAGGCGCAGCGCCCGCTGGCGGCTGCGATGCAGGCAGGGCAGCCATTCTCGCTTTCCCTATGACTGCACCTTTGCTATGCCCGTGGCATCCCCTGTCAAGGCCATAATCGCTTCCCTCATTGCCACGCCTGCGGCCATGCCCGTGGGCTTTCCACCTTGCATCAAAGGAGTCAACGACCATGAAGACGACATTCAAACTGCTGGCTACCAGCATGGCCGCGGCCTGCATGCTGGCCGCCCCGGCCCAGGCCGAGACCGTGCGCCTGGGCTTTGCCGCGCCGCTGACCGGCCCGCAGGCGCACTATGGCGAAGACATGCGCAACGGCCTGCAACTGGCGCTGGAGGAGGCCAATGCGCAAGGCATCGAGCTCGACGGCTCCAAGGCGCAGTTCGAGCTGGTCTCCAAGGACGACCAGGCCGACCCGCGCACGGCCGTGCAGGTTGCGCAGCAAATCGTCGATGAAGGCGTGCAGGGCGTGCTGGGCCACTTCAACTCGGGCACGACCATCCCGGCCTCGCGCATTTACAACGACGCCGGCCTGCCGCAGATCGCCATGGCGACCTCGCCCGAGTACACCCAGCAAGGCTACGACACGACCTTCCGCATGATGACCAGCGACACCCAGCAGGGCGCGGCCGTGGGCGTGTTCATGGTCAAGGATCTGGGCGCCAAGAACATCGCCCTGATCGACGACCGCACCGCCTATGGCCAGGGCTTGACCGACCAGGTGGCCAAGGCCGTGCAGCGCGCCGGCGGCACCATCGTGGCGCGCGAGTACACCACCGACAAGGCCAGCGATTTCACCGCCATCCTGACCAACATCAAGGCCAAGAACGCTGATGCGATCTTCTTCGGCGGGCTGGATGCGCAATCGGGCCCGATGCGTCGCCAAATGGCCACGCTGGAGATCAAGGCACCGCTGGTCTCGGGCGAGATGACGCGCAGCGACACCTTCCTGCGCCTGGCCGGCGACACGGCCAACGGCACCTATGCCTCGCTGGCGGGCGTGCCCATCGACAGCATGGCCCAGGGCGACAAGTTCGCCCAGGCTTACAAGAAACGCTTCAACAAGGAGCCGGGCGTGTACTCGCCCTATGCCTACGACGGCGCCTGGAACATGATCAGCGCCATGCAGCAGGCCGGCTCGGCCAAGCCCGAGAAGTACCTGAGCAAGCTCGCCGGCCTCAAGCGCAGCGGCGCCACCAGCGAGAACATTGCCTACGACGAGCGCGGCGACCTCAACGAGGTGTCGGTGACCATCTACCAAGTCAAGGACGGCAAGTGGGAAATGGTCAAGACCATGGTGGACTCGGCCAAGTAAGCCCGCCGCCGCATTGACCTCGATGCACTGAGCTGCCCGCTGCCGCTGCGCGCTTTGCGCGGCGGCAGCGGCTCTTTTCTTTCGTCTTTTTTCTTCCCGAGGTTTTCTTCCGCTGTGGCCGGCTGCGGCCCCGGGGCCTGGAGCGCTCCCGCATGGATACCTTCTTGCAACAAATCATCAACGGGCTGACGGTCGGCAGCGTCTATGCGCTGGTGGCGCTGGGCTACACCATGGTGTACGGCATCATCGGCCTGATCAATTTCGCGCACGGCGACGTGGTCATGGTGGGGGCCATGGTGGCCACCAGCGTGGTGCTGGCGCTGGCCGGCGGCGGCGCGGCCTGGCCGGCGTTGGCGCTGCTGGGCCTGGCGCTGCTGGCGGCCATCCCGGTGTGCATGGCCATCGGCTGGACGGCCGAGCGTTACGCCTACCGCCCGCTGCGCCGCGCGCCGCGGCTGGCGGCGCTGATCACCGCCATCGGCGTGTCCATCATCATCCAGAACCTGGCGATGATGTTCTGGGGGCGCGGCTATTTGAACTTCCCGCACGTCATCGAGCCAGTGGTGCTGCAACTGGGCCAGGCGCGCATCAGCCTGCTGCAGATCGGCATCATCGCCAGCGCCGCGGCCATCATGGGCGCGTTGCTGCTGCTGGTGCTCAAGACCCGGCTGGGCACGGCCATGCGCGCTACGGCGCAAAACCGCGAGGTGGCCGGGCTGATGGGCGTGAACATCAACACCGTTATCTCGGCCGCGTTCCTGATCGGCTCGGCCCTGGCGGCCGTGGCCGGCGTGATGATCACCGCCTACTACGGCGTGGCCCAGTACACCATGGGCTTCATGCTCGGCCTTAAGGCCTTCACGGCGGCGGTGCTCGGCGGCATCGGCAACCTGCCCGGCGCCATGCTCGGCGGGCTGCTGCTGGGCCTGATCGAGGCCCTGGGCGCGGGCTACATTGGCGATCTGACCGGCGGCGTATTCGGCAGCCACTACCAGGACGTGTTCAGCTTCGTCGTGCTGATCGCGGTATTGATTTTCCGCCCATCCGGCCTGCTGGGTGAGCGTGCAGGAGACCGGGCATGAGCGCCGCATCCACTTCTTCCCGACCCGAGCCCGGCGCGCCGCAGCGCCGGGCCATCCCGCCCCGCGTCTGGCTGGGCACGCTGCTCATCGGCGCGGTGCTGCTGGTGCTGCCCTTCGTGCTGGGCAGCGTGGCCGGCCAGGGCTGGGTGCGCATCCTGAATTTCGCGCTGCTGTACGTGATGCTGGCGCTGGGGCTGAACATCGTCGTGGGCTTTGCCGGGCTGCTCGATCTGGGCTACATCGCCTTCTATGCCGTGGGCGCCTACGTCTGGGCCATGCTGGCCTCGCCGCATTTCGGCCTGCACCTGCCGTTCTGGGTCGTGCTGCCGCTGGGCGTGGCGCTGGCGGCGTTGGCGGGCATGCTGCTGGGCTTTCCGGTGCTGGGCCTGCGCGGCGATTACCTGGCCATCGTCACGCTGGGCTTTGGCGAAATCATCCGCATCTTCATGAACAACCTGGATGCGCCGGTGAACATCACCAACGGCCCGCAGGGCATCAACCGCATCGACACCTTCCGCGTCGGCGACTTCGCCTTCGGCCGGGCCGAGACCATTCTGGGCTGGCGCATCACCGGGCCGGAGAAGTACTACTACCTGTTGATGGCGCTGGTGCTGCTGATCGTCTTCATCTGCGTGCGGCTGCAGAACTCGCGCATCGGCCGCGCCTGGGAGGCCGTGCGCGAGGACGAGGTGGCCGCCAAGGCCATGGGCATCAACACCCGCAACATCAAGCTGCTGGCCTTTGCCATGGGCGCATCCTTTGGCGGCGTGGCCGGCTGCCTGTTCGCCTCGATGCAGGGCTTTGTCAGCCCCGAGAGCTTCGGCCTGACCGAATCCATCGCCATCCTCTGCATGGTGGTGCTCGGCGGCATGGGCCACGTGCCCGGCGTGATCGTCGGCGCGCTGCTGCTGGCCGTGTTCCCCGAATTCCTGCGCGCCGTGGTCGAGCCGCTGCAGCACAGCCTGTTCGGCGCCGTGGTGATCGACCCGGATGCCATCCGCATGCTGCTCTTTGGCCTGGCGCTGGTGCTGGTGATGATCTTCCGCCCCGAAGGCCTGTGGCCCTCGGCCGTGCGCAAGCGTGAGCTGCACGCCAACCAGCAAGGGGGGCGCTGAGCATGATGCAGGAATCGACCACCACCACCGCAGCCAGCGCCAGCCCGGCGCGCCCGGCGCGCTCGGCCATAGGTGGCCAGCCGCTGCTCGTGGCCAAAGGCCTGAGCAAGCGCTTTGGCGGCCTGCAGGCGCTCGATGACGTGGGCTTCACCATCCGCCAGGGTGAGATCTTCGGCCTGATCGGCCCCAACGGCGCGGGCAAGACCACGCTGTTCAACGTCATGACCGCGCTGTACGTGCCCGAGGCGGGCAGCTGCCTGTTCCAGGGCGTGGACTTGACGCGGCTCAAGCCGCACCAAATCGCCCAGCAGGGCCTGGCGCGCACCTTTCAGAACATCCGGCTGTTTGCCAGCCTCAGCGCGCTGGAAAACGTCATGATCGGCCAGCACCTGCGCACCCGCGCCGGCGTGCTGGGCGCCATCCTGCGCGGGCCGCGCACCCGCGCCGAGGAAGCGCGCATCGAAGCGCGCGCGCTGCAACTGCTGGACTTCGTGGGCATCGCCCATTGCGCCAACGAAGTGGCCGCCTCGCTCTCGTATGGCGATCAGCGCCGCCTGGAGATCGCCCGCGCGCTGGCCACCGAGCCCAGACTGCTGGCGTTGGACGAACCGGCCGCCGGCATGAACCCATCGGAAACCCTGGTGCTGCGCGCGCTGATCGAAAAAATCCGCGCCAGCGGCATCACCGTGCTGCTCATCGAACACGACATGAAACTGGTCATGAACCTGTGCGACCAGGTGCTGGTGCTGGAATACGGCAAAGTGCTGGCCCAGGGCGAGCCCCACACCGTGCAGCGCAACCCGGCCGTCATCGAGGCCTACCTGGGCAAGGGCGCGGCGCAGGAGCTGGGCCTGCTGCCCGCCAGCGACGCGGCCACAGCAAGCGAGGAGGGCGCGCGCCATGGCTGACACCACTACCGCAACCGCCGCGCCGCACACTGGCCAGCCCATGCTGGAAATCTCCGGCCTGGACGTGGCCTACGGCGGCATCCGCGCCGTGCGCCAGCTCGACCTGCACGTGCACCAGGGCGAGCTGGTGGCCCTCATCGGCGCCAACGGCGCGGGCAAAAGCACCACGCTGCGTGCCATCTGCGGCCTGGTGCCCGCCGCCAGCGGCGACATCCGCTACCTGGGCCAAAGCCTGCGCGGCAAGCCCAGCTACACCCTGGTGCGCCAGGGCCTGGTGATGGTGCCCGAGGGGCGCGGCATCTTCCCGCAGCTGACCATCGAGGAAAACCTGCTCATGGGCGCCTACAGCCGCCGCGACCAGGCCGCCATCGCGCAGGACACCGAGCAGGTCTACGCCATGTTCCCGCGCCTGGCCGAGCGCCGCCGCCAGACGGCCGGCACCCTCTCGGGCGGCGAGCAGCAAATGCTGGCCATGGGCCGGGCCATGCTCGCCAAGCCCCGGCTGCTGCTGCTGGACGAGCCCACCATGGGCCTGGCGCCCATCATGGTCGAGAAAATCTTCGAAGTCGTGCGCGGCATCGCCCAATCGGGCGTGACCATCTTGCTCATCGAGCAAAACGCCAAACTGGCGCTGCAGCTGAGCCAGCGCGGCTACGTCATGGAATCGGGCCAGGTCATCCTGCAAGGCCCGGCCGCGCAACTGCTGCACGACCCCAAAGTGCGCGCGGCCTACCTGGGCGAATGAGGCCGCCTGCCCAGGCGGTGCTGCAGGGCAGGCCGCCCATTGGCGGCAGGCCTGCTGCCTGATCGATCGCGT
>JAUMYI010000115.1 GCA_030528705.1 Comamonadaceae bacterium
AATCCGCAATCACCGCCCCGGCTGGTATTTCTTGAACAGAATGCTGGCATTGACGCCGCCGAAGCCGAAACCGTTGGACATGGCGTGCTCGATGCGCATGCGGCGCGCGGCGGCGCCGACGATGTCCAGCCCCTCGGCCTCGGCGTCGGGGCGCTCCAGGTTGAGCGTGGGCGGGGCGATCTGGTCGCGGATGGCCAGTGCGGTGAAGATGGCCTCCACGCCGCCTGCGGCGCCCAGCAGGTGGCCGGTGGCGGACTTGGTGGCAGAGATGGCCGGGCCGGCTGCGTTGCCGAAGACGGCGCGGACGGCGCGCAGCTCGCTGCAATCGCCCACGGGGGTGGAGGTGGCGTGGGCGTTGAGGTGCTGCACTTCGGCCGCGCCGATGCCGGCTTGCTGCAGTGCCAGCTCCATGGCGCGGCGCGCGCCGCTGCCGTCCTCGGGCGGCGAGGTCATGTGGTGGGCATCGGCGCTGGTGCCGTAGCCGGCCAGCTCGACGATTGGGGTGGCGCCGCGCTGCAGTGCGTGCTCCAGGCTTTCGATGACCAGCAGGCCGGCGCCTTCGGCGATGACGAAGCCATCGCGCGCCTGATCGAAGGGGCGCGAGGCTTGGCGCGGCCTGTCGGCAAAGCCTGTGGACATGGCCCGGGCGGCGGCGAATGCGCCGATGCTGACGCGGTCGATGCAGGCCTCGGCGCCGCCGCACAGGGCGATGTCGGCCTCGCCTGCGCGGATCAGCCGCGCGGCATCGCCAATGGCCTGAACGCCTGCGGCGCAGGCTGTTACCGGAGCGCCCAGCGGCCCCTGAAAGCCATGCTGGATGGAGACTGCGCCGGCGGCCATGTTGGCGAGAAAGCTGGGGATGGTGAATGGCGAGAGGCGACGCGGGCCGCGCGATTGCGTGGTGCGCACGGCCTCGGCGATGGCGCCGAAGCCGCCAATGCCCGAGGCGATGACCGAGGCCGTGCGCTGCCTCTGCCGCTCACTGTCAGGTTGCCACTTGGCTTGCGCCAGCGCCTGCCGCGCGGCGTGCAGGGCAAAGAGGATGAAGCGATCCATCTTGCGCTGATCTTTGGGCTCTGCCGCCCAGTCCGGATCGAAGCCTGCCGGGCATTGGGCCGAGCACTGGGGCACCAGCCCGGCCACCTTGGCGGCGATGCCTTCGGTAGTCTGCGGCGGCAGGCATGTGAGGCCACTGTGGCCAGCCAGCAGGCTGGCCCAGGCATGCGGCACATCGCACCCCAAGGGGGAGACGATGCCCATGCCCGTGACGACGATGCGTTTCATGCGATTCCTGTTGCAGTGGGATGTGCGGGGGCTTGACCATGCGCGGCGGTTTGCTCGCCGGGCGCGGCCTGGGGCGCAGGGGGCAGCAGTATGCGCAGCTGCTCGGCCGAGCCCAGGTGCGCGCCGTCTGGAGCCCAGGCGTTCAGGCGCTCCAGCAGCCAGCCTTGGCTGTGGCACACATCGGTGCGGGCGTGCAGCAGCACCCAGGGCGAGCTGGCTTGCGCCAGGCCGCTGCCGGGCGTGACCGAGAAGGTGGCGGTGGGCAAGGGCAGGGGCGCATGCAGCATGGCGCCGTAGGAAGGGGCCAGGGCGTCCATCAGCACCACCAGTCGAGCCGCGTCGGGCGGCAGCTCGTCGTCGGTGATGCGCAGCCAGGCCATGAGCTGTGGCTCGGCAGCGCCGCTGTAGGGCCGGGCATGGCCCACGGGCCGGATTTCGGTGTGGCGCGAGAAGGGAACGAACGCCTGCGGCACCTGAAACAACGGGCACTGCGCCGGCGGCGGCGCATCCGGCATGCGCGGGGCGATGGGTTGTGCGCAGGCTGGCCCAGCCTGGGCGAACACGGCGCTGGCCGACAGGGCGGCCTGGCCTTCCTGGATGGCGTGGGCGTCCAGCCAGGAGACGGTTTTGCCGTGGGCCGGCTCGGGCACTTGCAGCGTGAAGGCGCTGCGCAGCGCGCGGCGGAATCGGCCCGAGACCTGCTGCAGCACGCGCCCCTGCGCGCTGGCCTGCATGGCAACTACCAGCATGCTCAGGGCCAAGCCGCCATGCAGGCCGCCAAAGCCCCACCAGGAGGGATCGAGCTGGAGCTGCGCCCCAGGGGCCGAGCAGGCGTGAATGTGCGCGATGTGCGTGTTCTGATCAATGGGTTTCATGGGCCGTGATGTTAGGCGGTTGACGGCTTGCCAGCGGGCGGCAAGAATGCCTATCTTCGGTCTGAATTTGACAAAATGATCACGCACCTGGTTTTTGATGGCGTCACGGAAAGCAGCCTGGGCATTGGCGTGGACATCGTGGCCACGGCCGCGCAGCTGGCTGGCGCGCGCGAGGCCAATGCGCCGCATGCCGCGCGGCTGCTGCGCCAGCGCGTGGTCTCGCTCGATGGGCAGCCGGTGCGCTCTGGCGCTGGGCGCCGCATCGCAGTCGATGGCGCGCTGCAGCTGCGCGGCATGGGCGCTGCGGACGTGCTGGTGGTGCCCGGCTGGTTTGCGGCCACCGAGACCTCGATGCGGCTGTGGCTGGCAGGCGATGAGTGCCGGCGGGCCGTGGCATGGCTGGGGCGCGCGGCGGCCCGGCAGGTCTTGCTGGCGGCTTCGTGCTCGGCCACGTTCCTTCTGGCCGAGGCGGGACTGCTCGATGGCCAGCGCGCGACCACGACGTGGTGGCTGGGCGCGGCATTCGCGCGCCGCTTTCCCGCCGTGACGCTGGAGGCCGAGCGGATGGTGGTGCAGGCGCCTGGCGCGCTGACGGCGGGCGCGGCCTTCGCCCATGCCGATTTGATGCTGGCCGTCATTGCGCGCATCGCCAGCCCGACGCTGGCGCAGCGCGTGGCCCGCTATCTGGTGCTCGACCGCCGCGCCTCCCAGTCGCGCTACATGGTGATGGAGCACCTGCGCGTCTCCGACCCTGCGGTGCAAAAGGCCGAGCAATTCATCCTGAACAGAGATGAGATAAATATCTATGGGTGGGCGCGATAAATCGGGATATTGAGGGACTGGGCGGGAAATTTGGGAATGGGTTTATGCAACATCATTGCATCTGCCGTAATGCTCAGGGCTTGAGATGCTGTTGCAGGATGTCCAGGATGTTTTGCCGATCCTGCGCGGATACCCCCAGGAAAGGGCGTGCAGGGATCTTGCCCCAGGGAATGGGACCGCGTCGGCTGTATCCGTATGCACCTTTTTCGGCGCCGAATTGTTGCGTGGCGGCGTAGATCATGGGGCTGCCTATGGCGACGGTGGTGGCGTTTTGTACCTGGTAGCCGATAGTGCGCGCCAATTGACGGCTTTCCCCCGTCAAAGGCTTTTTGCTGGCGATGCGCTCGGCAGCGCGCTTTTGCCCTTTGCGCCCGCCATTGCCTCGGTAGCGCATGCCGTAGCGCAAAAGGGTGGTGTCTGCGTTGGGTTCCCAAGCGTTGCCATCAGGGTCGGTGGCGGTGACAAAGCGTTGCTTGGTGGAGTGGGCCAACTCTTCGCCGATTTCTTTGAGAGCTGGGCGTAGATCGCTCATGCGATCCAGGAGCGCATCAAGCGCGCGGCCGCTCTGGTTGTCCCAGCGGATGTTGATTTGCAGCATAAGGATAGGCTCACTAGAATCGGGGCATCTTGCACAGCATTGGGTACCGGTTGTTCAGACCGCAGCGTTTTGGACGTTCATAACTCAGGGGGTGCAAGATTTTTTATTTGGTTTTGATCCAGAAGCTGTAAAGCGAGAGGGATCGGTTTCGCTTTCCGGATCTGATTTCGAACACGGCAACAAACACCTCTGCGCCTATTTGTTTGCGCGCTATCAAACGAGGCTCTCCCCGTACTCCTTCTTGCGAACTCAAAGTGAGCGAGTCTGCCTGTTCCAGCACATCCAGCAGGCGAGAGTAGTCAAATGGCGAGGCAGGACGCTGATCTCCTCCGTCGAACTCATGCGAGTTCCACACGTGCTGAACCTGGTTGGCCGGAATCAGCACGGTGAACCCCTTGACATCCTTGCCGGTAAGCTCTGTGATTTTTTGCACTGAGCCGTCTACAAACCCAATCCACAAGTCCTCACGCCGCTGCCTATCGGCCAGGACTTCGCGCACAAAGTCCTCCACCCTCTGCGTTGCGTTGAGGTGCTTCTTGAGCTCAGCCGACAGGGCCTTTTCAATCGCAGGCGGATAGGTGATGAGCTTTTCTTGTACGAAGCGGCGCAAGTCTTCATCAGCTCTGGCTCCTGGCGCATAGTCCCAGCCTTTGTCGATCCCCGGCGGTGCGCCGGTGCGCGCATCCACCGCATCCCAGCCCGGCGGCGGCTGATCGGCATCGGCGCCTTGCGGGGCGCGCACGGCGGTCACGTAGCACCCGCAGCCCCAACCATTGGGCGGGTAATGGCTTTGCCAAAAGGGATGGTCGTGGCGCAGCGTCAGCCCCATATCGCCCCAAGCTTTGTGCTGCACACGCGGCTTGTGGGCGTCTGAATGGACGTAGCGCCAATAAGGGCGGCGCGCCAGAAGTTGCGGATCGTGCAGCTGTGCCCAACGACCGGCGGCGTAGCTGGTGGCCAGATTGGTCTGGTAAATCACCCGGGTACGCCAGGCAATGCCTGCGGGGCTGTCCTCGCCTGTCCATCCTGTCCAGCCGTGCTTGGCCACAATGCTCAGGAAGTTGCTGCGGAAAGCATCCAGGCTCTCGCCGCGAACCGCTTCATCCACGGCCTTGCGCAAATCGGCCAGCAAATCCGCTTTCATGGCCCCGGCAACGACAAATGCCCGGTCGTGCGCCGCACGTTCGATACTGCGCCAATGCTCGGTAGGCAAATTGAGCTTGCGCCGAAAAAACCGGATTTGCTCGGCAAACTCCAGACGCAGCCTATCCAAGTCTGCCTGCGTATTGGTCGCCTTCATGGTCGCGTATCCTCTTGCGCCTCATCAAAAACAGCGGCCATGCCTTGCAGGTGCGCCAGCTCGAACGCCAAGCCCATGATGTGGGACAGTGCATCCGATGGCAAATCACCAAACGCCCCCACAAGAGCCTGCTGCAAGGCGTTGGCGTCGCTGTGTTGCCGAGCGATGCGCGCCACCTCAGCCACCCATTGCAATACCAGGGCATCGCCTGTGGGCGCAAGCGCCGCTGTCATCCCTTCCAGCCCATTCGGGGCATGTGCTTCGTGCGACGCTGCCGCTGCTGCTGCGATGGCATAGCCGCCAGGGCGGGCCAAAGCTGCACCAAGATAGCGCCCATGCGCAGTGGTGGCGGCCCGCGCCTGCCCATCCCCCTGAAGGGCTGGCATAGCAACTTGCAACACCGCCTGCCCCTCTTCCGGCTGCGGGATGCCCAGCTCCTCCTGCGCCCATTGCACCGGGATCTGCATGCCAATGGCCACCAGCTTGGGCAGGGCATCGGCGTAGGCCGCCAGATCTTCCCTCTCGCGCGTCTTGAACGCGAACACCGGCGCGCGGCGCATGCCATTCGGCGCCAGGCCGTTGAGCGCAGCCAGCGGGTAGAGCAGATCGCGTGTGAGCGTGCTGCCCAATTGCCGGATGTCCGAATCGCGCAAATCCTTGCGCACCTCGTTGTGCACATTGCCCAGCGCGTTGGTGCTGGATTTGCCATCGGCGCCGCTGGTCAGCGTTGCGCCAAGGATCACTTTGGACTGCGTGCGCTCGCACCATTCGATCATCAGGCGGAATGCTTCCGGGTCGCCACGCGCCGCGTCCATGAACTCCAGCTGCATGCCCTCGGGGATGATGCCCGCCGCATTGTGGCCAATGCCCACCAGCGCGCGCAGCAGCGTGGTTTTTTCCTTGTCGCTGGCGCCGTGCGGGTACTTGCCGATGCGCACCGGGATGCCGTAGATCTCCAAAAACTCGGCCAGATCGCCCACGCTGTAGTTCTTGAACAGGTAGGGCCACACCAGCGCGCGGAACATGGCCGTGCGCTCCAGATAGCCGCTCTTGGCCCGGTGCACGTGCGTGATCCAGCCAAACGGCCACAGCCGCTCGCCCACGATGCCATCGGCATCCGTGCTGCCCGTGCGCAGGCGCAGCTCCTGGCGCTGGCCGCGGTGCAGGGTAAACCAGCTTTGCGGCCGGTGCGTGATGTGGCGCGGCACATGGTAGGGGCCGACTTTGTGCCACTCGATTTCGAGGCATGCAAAGCCCTTGCCGATGGCGTCGGTCACATCGAACAGCACGTCCTCGAAATCAGCGATCTCTGCCACCAGCTCCGTCAGCTCGGCGGCGGCCTTTTGCTCTGCGGCGCTGGGATTGTCCGGCGGGTCAATGCTCCAATCGACCAGTGCGGCGCGGCGGCGCTTGCCCAGCTCGGCGGCAATGTGGCCGTCCTTTTCTTCCATGTCCTCGAACAGGTCGAACTGGGCGATCACATCGCCGCTTTCGGCTCTGTCGAGGATGGCCGCCAGCTTGGTGGGCGTCAGCCCCCGCGTGGGGTGCGTTTGCAGCTCGCGCTGCAAATGGCCGTAGTGCGCCGTCTGCGGCGCGTGCAGGGCGTGGCGTTCGATGGGCCGGCCATCGGGCCCCAAAATCTTGCTCTCTGCCATGGTGACCTCTCTCCTTACCAGCCCTCGGGCTCGGGCAAAACAAAGTCGATCTCATCGGCCTGGGTAGCCGTGGTGTTGTCGAACCCGCGTGCGTGCGTGGGCACGGGGATGTAGTCGATGGGGGCGGCTGGGGTGCTGGCCGCGTGCAATGCCAGCGCCAGGGCCCAGAACCGGTCGGCGTGGCCGTCCTCGGTGGCCTCGGCCACAAAGCGGACATTGCCTGCGGCCGTCGTCACCTTGCGCACCAGGCGCAAATCGGCGCGGATCTTGGCGTCTTGCGGGATGCGCAGCGCGCGGTCTTCCATGGCATTGCGCACCGGGTAGGCCAGCGCCTCTTTCACGCCTGCGGAAAAGGTCACGCCCTCCACCCGCTGCGCGCCGAATTTGTCCTGCGCGTCATCCGTCCAGCCAATGCCAAGCCCCGTGGCGTCAATGCAAATGCGCTGGCATTTCTCGAACCAGGGCCAGAGGATTTTTTCCTGCTCGCTCTTGCGCATGCGCTCCATGGTTTCGACATGGCGCGTGTACAGCACATCGCCCAGCTGCTCCACCACCCACAGCACCGTCAAATCGCGCTTGCGGCCAATGTCCACCCCGCAATACAAGGGGCCATCGCCCAGGCGGTGCCAGTCCACGCCTGCGGCGTACTCGCACGATGCAATCAAGTCGTAGGCCAAAAACTTGGCATCGTCATCGGCCGGGTTGCACATGTACTCCTGCTGGAAGCTCTCCTCGTCGGCGCAGCCCGCGCGGATGAAGTCGAAG
>JAUMYI010000116.1 GCA_030528705.1 Comamonadaceae bacterium
CTAAATCAAACATCCGACTCAGGCCCTTCTTGTAGAGAAATTCATTCTCAACCAACCCTGCAAAACAAGGAGAAGAAAGGCGCTTCATCTTACGGCGACGATCTGGATAACACCCCGGAAAATACATAAATTATTACCCCACCCTCAAAATCCCCAATTTTCATTCCATCGCCCCACCCACTGATCAGATATTCAAAATTGATTCGCAATATGAATCCATTGATGATATGCTCCTACTTTTTTGGGTTCTTGGCATTGTCGTAAGACAATAAAAAGGCCCAGCTCTTAGGTGCTTCCACGGTGCCCCCGCCCAGATCGCCACGGTAGTTCGGGGCTTTCTGGGGCAGCTTGATGAACACGGAGTGGCTTTCCTCACCGAAGGGTGCGCCTTCTTTCAGGATTTTTTGCAACTCCCGTATTTCCTTCATGGCCTGGCTTTGGCTGGCTGCGACCGACCTTTTCTGACCTAACAGGGCTTTTTTGGCGTGCTCGACTACGCCCAGCAAGGCGATAGCAATGCCTATGCCAAGCATGACGGCAAGCGCAATGCGTCTACGGTTTCCAAAGATGTAATGCATGCTGCGCGGGCTGTGGGCGGGCGATGCATGACGGGCCTGAAGCCTTTGCTTTGTATTGAGGCATCGCCTCGTAGCGGGTCACTCGCAAGAAAATATCGCCACGCTGCAGTTTCGTTACGTTTTATAGCCCATCACTGCCAATGGGTACAGCGGGTTAATGTCAAACATCGTCAAAGCGCAATGCGAAGTGCATTGCCACCACAGAATTGGTTTGTGTTGGCGCGCAAGGCATGGCGCGCGGTCAGGCAGCCGCGAGCCCCCCCTCACCAGCGCATGCAGATGCGCAGTGACATCTTCACTGGCAAGATCCCACTTCAGGGCCGCCGGGTTGGCGAGCTGTGGGAAGGCCAACACGAATCGCAGCGCCGTGTGCATCTGCGGATTCGGGCGGTCTGCGGCGTTGCTCGTCCTCGCAATGGCGGGTGCCATTGCTGCGGCTCACGCCTCGCGGCCCATCCCGAACCGCAGCGCACACTGGGCTACTGGATTCGTACAGGTCTTCGCTTGAATTATTCGGCGCTTGCTCTACACTTTCGCGCTTTTCCCGCGCCCTGGTTGGCAGGCCGATGGCATTTGCGGCTGCCTGCCCGGGCGTTTGTTGTGTGCTCATGAAATCGCTGTTCTCGGATCTGGCCGTGCTCTGGCGCATGCGCTCGCTGCTGCGCGTGCTCACGCGGCGCGAGCTGGCCGCGCGCTTTGCTGGCTCGGCCGGCGGCATCGTCTGGGCCTGGGTGCAGCCGATTTTGACGATCGCCTGTTATTTCATCGTCTTCGATCTGGTCTTTGCCATGCGCCTGGGCGAGCATGCCCCGGCTGAGCGCGTGGGCACGTTTCTGATCGTGGGCATGGTCGGCTGGATGGCCTTTGCCGAGATGACCCAGCGCGCCATGCACAGCCTGGTGGAGGTGGGCGCCCTGCTGCAGAAGAATCCGCTGCCACCGGTACTGTTCCCGACCCGCTCGGTGCTCACCAGCGCCCTGGTCTACATCCCCTTGTTCCTGCTGCTGGCGCTGGCGTACTGGCCGCAGCACCACGGCAGCAGCGCGCTGCTGGCGCTGCCCGTGCTGGTGGGGCTGCAGGTGCTGCTGGCCTGGATGCTGGGCTTTTTGCTGGCCATGCTGATGGCGGCGCTGCGCGACGTGGCGCAAATCGTGGCCTTTGCCTTTTCGATCGGCGTGTTCGCAGCGCCCATCCTGTTTCCGCTGACGATGTTCCCCGAGCACTGGCGCTGGCTGCTGTGGCTCAATCCGATGACGCCTTTCGTGCTGGGCTATCAGCACATTTTGCTCGGCGGGCACTGGCCGCCCGCCAGCATTTGGGCTGCCGTGGCCGCAGGGCTGCTGCTGACGGCCTGGCTGCTCGATACCGTGCTGCTCCGCAGCCGCGATCAATTGGTGGACTGGCTATGAGCAGCGGCGCCCCCCCCCACGCCCAGCCTGGCAGCGGCCCGGTCGTGCTGCGCGCCAGCGGCATCGGCAAGGAGTACAAGCTCTACGATTCGCCGCGCCAGCGCCTCAAGGCTTTGCTCACCGGGCGCGCCTACCACCGCAGCCACTGGGCGCTGCGCGAGGTTTCGTTCGAGCTGCGCCGCGGCCAGTGCATTGGCATCATCGGCGACAACGGCGCGGGCAAAAGCTCGCTGCTCAAGCTGCTGGCCGGCACGCTGCAACCGTCCACCGGGCAGATCGAGCGCCTGGGCCGCATCACTGCCATCCTGGAGCTGGGCGCGGGCTTTCACCCGGACTTCACCGGGCGCGACAACCTGTACTTCGGCGGCAGCATGATCGGCATCGGCCACGAGCAGATGCGCGCGCTGGAGCCCGAGATCATCGCCTTTGCCGGCTTGGGCGATGCGCTGCAGCGCCCGGTCAAGACCTATTCCTCAGGCATGGTGGTGCGCCTGGCCTTTGCGCTGATGACGGCCGTGCCGCCGGACGTGCTGATCGTCGATGAGGCCCTGGCCGTGGGCGACCAGGTGTTCCAGAAAAAATGCGTCGAGCGCATCATGGCCTTCAAAGAGCAAGGCTGCACGATTTTGTTTTGCTCGCACAGCCCCTACCACATCCGCACGCTATGCGATCAGGCCATGTGGCTCGATGGCGGGCGCATCAAGGAATTCGGCCCGACCGAGCCCGTGCTGGGCGCCTATGAAATGCACACCCGCCTGCGCCAGCAGGCTGAGCAGGAAGGGGACGCGCATGCCCAGGCCGCGCCACAGCCCGCGCCCGCTGCGCCAGCCGATGCGCCCGAAGATGCGCCCGCTACGGCAAGCGCCGCGGCCAGCGCAGCGCCCGCGCCAGTTGCCGCGCCCGAGCCCAATGCCGCCCATCTGCTGTCGGTGGTGATGGCCCACACCGATCCGCATGAGGAAATCCCGCTGCTGCAAAGCCGCGATCTGGTGGTCACCATCACGGCGCGCGGCCAGGGCGATGAGCGCCCCAACATCGGCTTCATGCTGGAGCAGTCCAAGGGTGTGGGCATCACCTCGCTGGCCACGCATGAGGAAGGCGCTGCGCCGCGCCAGCTCGCCGATGGCAGTTGGCAATCGGTGCTGACCTTTCCCGATCTGCCCCTGCACAGTGGCCAGTACGTCATCAGCGCCTTTTTGTTCGATGCCAGTGGCCTGGTCGTCTACGACGAATGGCTGCGCTTCAAACACTTTCGCTTCGTCACGCCCACGCTGATGCCAGGGCTGGTCAAGCTGCCGCATCACTGGTCCTAAAGCGCAGCGCCTGCCGGTTTTCCCTTTGCCCACCACTTCATTGCCATGATGCCCATTACCGACCCCGGCGCCGCACAGCAGTTGCTGGCGCAAGGCCAGGCCGCACTGCAGCGCGGCGATCTGCCTGCCGCCGCCCAGGCTCTGGGAGCCGCCCGCGGCCACGCCGACACGCGCCTTGCGGCCCACAATCTGATTGAGCAGCACCGGCTCGATGGCGCCTTTGGCGCCTGGACGGGGCTGGACTGCACGATCTCGCCGGCCGATGACATCTTTCATTTCTTCGCCGGCCACCCCACCTCCATCAACCCGCTGCGCGACTACTTCGCCGATGGCTGGCGCACCCTGGCCGAGCTGATGCTGCTGATGGAGGCCGCCGGCAAGCCGCTGCTGGGCACGCAGCACTTTCTGGAATTCGCCAGCGGCCACGGGCGCTTCACACGGCATCTGGTCAAGGCCCTGGGCGCGCCGCGCGTGACCGTCTCGGACGTAGTGCCCGATGCCGTGGCCTTCGCCCGCCAGAGCTTTGGCGTGGCCGGTTTCGTCTCCAGCAACGATCCGCAGGCCCTTGTCTGGCCGCGCCAGTGGGATGTGGTGTTCGTGCTCTCGCTGTTTAGCCATTTGCCCGCCTCGCGCTGGAGCCCCTGGCTGGCGCATTTGTACGCCGCCGTACAACCCGGCGGGCTGCTGATCTTCACGACCCACGGCGCCGAGGCGCTGCGCAAGCAAAACGTCCAGCTCGACGACAGCGGCTTTCGCTTCTTTGCCGCCAGCGAATCGAACGCCATCGACGCCCAGGAATACGGCACGACCTTCACCTCCAGCGAGTTCGTGCGCCAGCAGATCGCGCAGCACTTGCCGGGCAGCCGCCTGCTGTGCCACCAGCAGGCCTGCTTCTGGAGCCACCAGGATGCCTTCGTGCTGCAAAAACCGCAGCCCGCAGGCTGACAAGGCCGAGCAGAGATGTGCAGCGCCAGCCCGCCCCTGCCCGCCGCCACGGGCCACAGCCGACGGCCTGCCGGGCCACTGCCGCTGCCACTATCGCTGGCGCACTGGCTCATGGCCCTGGTGCTGGTGCTGGCACTGCTGGCCGGGCTGGGCCAGGCCCGCGCAGCCACTGCCCCTGAAGCCATCGCCACCGAGGCCGCCAGCCAAGCCGCACCGCCCAAAGCACCACCACAACAAGCCGGCCAGGCTTTTCTGGAAAGCGTGCAACTTGACGCCCAGCGGCGCCTGACGCTGTCTGGCTGGGCCGGGCTCTACCACGGCAACGCCTTCATCACCCAAGCCACCGTTTGGATTGGCGACACCCCCATCTACACCGGCCGACTGGGCTACGCCATTGATCGCCCCGGCGTGGCCCAGCACACCGGGCGCCATTTGTGGCAAAGCAGCGGCTTTGCTTTGCCCGTGCGCATCCCAGCACACATCGCCGCCGGCCCGGCGCGCCTGCGCATGCAGGTGCTGGCCACCGATGGCAGCCGCATTGATGTGGTGCCGCTGCACGGCAGTGAACAGATCGACATCCCCCCCGCAGCGCAAGCTCCAGTCGCTGCGCGCTGGATGCTGGCCCTGGCCCTGGCCCTGCCACTGCTGGCATGGTGCCTGGGCCTGGAGCGCCCGCGCCGTGCAGGCCCGCCCTCACCTGCGAGACCCGCGCCAACCGCTGCCGCGCTGGCCGCCGATACCGTGGGCGCACGCCGCTTCGGCCTGGCCTTGTTGGCATCGCTGGCGCTATTGGTTGGCGCTGGCTGGACAGGCTCCTCACTGCCGCTGCTGCTGGAGCAAGCCAACCGCGCCGCGCCGCTGGTGGCGCACGACGCCCAGCTGCTGTATGGCCAGGCGCAGGCCGTGCGCTCGGACGAGTGGCTGGTGGTCACGCCACTGGCCATCAGTCAGGCGCACGCCACGCCACGCTGGCCCGACATCAACCCTTTACACGGCTGGCCAGGCCAGAACATGAACGTGGTGGGCATGACGGGCGCGCCCATTGCCAACTGGGCAGCCCTGGCACGCCCGGCCAGTTGGGGGTTTTTTCTGCTGCCACTGCGCCAGGCCCTGGCCTGGGCCTGGTGGCTGCCGTTCTTTTTGTGCTTTGCCTCGCTGTGGTGGCTGCTGCGCCGCACATTTGCCCTGCCCTGGCGGCAGGCGGCGCTGCTGGCCGCCAGCGTCAGCGCCTCGGGCTATGCGGTGAGTTGGTCGGGTTGGCCGGCCTATGCCATTGGCCTGGCTGCGGCCCTCACCTTGGCGGCCCAGCAGCTGTTGCGCAGCACCAGCCCCTTGCAGGCCGGGCTGGCCGCCATCGCCCTGGGCTGGGCCGCTGCGACGCTGGTGTTGCTGCTTTACCCAGCCTGGCAGGTTCCACTGGGCTATCTGATGGCGGCGCTGGGCTTGGCCTGGGCCTGGCAACAACGCCGCCAATTGCCAATGCTGCAAGCGCCGCATTGGCCGGGCCTGGGCCTGGCCGCATTGCTGGCCTTGCTGGTGGCCGCCGCACTGCTGCTGGCCTGGCTGAGCGAAGGCCGCCCCGCCATCGAGGCCTTGCGCCAAACCATCTACCCCGGCGCACGCTCTACCGACCTGGGCGGCTACGCCGACCCTTGGCACCTGCTCAAGGGCATGACCAATTTGGTGACGCTGCACACTTCATCGCTGTGGTCCATCCCCAGTGACTCGGGCGGCTACATCTATGTGCTGCCGCCACTGGCGCTGGCCACGGCGCTGCGCTGCTGGGCCTTGCGGCGCCTGGATGCCCTGGCGCTGGCCCTGTGGCTGTTCATTGCCTGGCTATTGACCTACATGTTCATCGGCCTGCCCGCTTGGCTGGCCAAGGCCTCGCTGTGGAGTCTGGCGCCGGCATTTCGCACCGACATCGCGCTGGGCTTGGCCCAGGCGCTGGTGCTGGCCTGGCTGCTGGCACCGGCCAATCAGCCCACCACAGGCCAGGCCTGGCAGCAAGCGCCGCGCTGGTTGGCGCTGCTGGCCGGCCTGGGCTTTGCTTGGCACACGCACCAACTGCTGGGCATGCAGCCCCTGCCCAGCCAGGACTGGCTGCTGCCTGGCAGCTGGTGGTTGATCTGCGCCCTGGCCGGTCTGATCTCCGCCTGGCTGGTGTGCGGCCAGACCATGCAGGCCGTGACCCTGCTCAGCCTGTGGGGGCTGGCCACGGCATTGCCCTTCAATCCGCTGGGTCTGGCGCCCAGCCAGTTGCGCCCGGCGCCCGCCTTGCAGCTGGCCCTGGAGCATTGGCCTGCTGCTGCGCCAGCCTCTGCGCCATTTTCTGCACCAACTGCCACAGGCCCACGGCTGGCCGTGGTAGGCCAGCCTGCCTGGGCCAACGCACTGGCCGCCAGCGGCGTGGCCGTGCTCAACACCACCTTCTATGAGCCGCCGCTGGCCTTCTGGCACAGACTGGATCCACAGCAGCAGCTGCGCGAGCAATACAACCGCTACCAGCATCTGCACATCGTGCTGCAGCCGCAGCCCACGATCCCCGCCGGCTGGAGCGTTGCAGCCCCGAACATGGATCGGGTTGAGCTGCGCCTGGATGCCGAACGCTTCGATTTCCGCCTGCTGCCCATCGACGCCGTATTGGCCAATTGGCGTGATGCACAACAGCTGCAAGCCAACCCCAGCTTGCAGGAGCGGACCAGGCAAGCCGGCGCCAACCAGGCCAAGGAGGGCGCGCCGGATGGCTGGGTGCTGTTTGCCGTGCAGCCTGCTCAGTGAGTTGCACGCTTGTGAAAGCCCCTGTTCACAGTCTCAGCGTGAGCGGGCAGACGCGATTGGAATAGGCCAATCTGCCGCCTTGCACACATCCCCCCAGCCATAGCCGCTCTGCCAAACTGGCTTGCAACGTCGCAAACTGCATCCATTCACTTCATGCCCATTTACAGGGCTTTGAGCTACCCCCAATCGCGCGCTCCTCCATACCTGAGCGCATCTG